>DASZPH010000084.1:0-256764 GCA_035550375.1 Pirellulales bacterium
GATGCGGGAAAACCGCCCGTCCGGTTCGATGAGCGGGAGGTGGAAACGGAGCATGGCTTGGCTAATGAGGCACCGGCAGACGAAAGGGCCGGAACCAGATAGGCCACACCTAAACCGCCGCGCCACCTCTCGACTCTACTGGGGCATGGGCGAACCCGCGCTGAGACGGTGGCTGCTCTGCCTTCTTGGAGCAATCCTCGCCGTAGCCTGTTTTCATGGTGGCGTCGCTGCCGCTTTCCATTTCGCGCTGAAGTCTCACTTCGGGCCAGCGTAGGGATGCCTCCCTCCCGCCGTGGTATGATGCGGGTCATGGAAGAGAACCCGTACAAGGCGCCGGGCGGAGTTGCCGAATCCACAGCCAAACCAACGCGACCAATCGTGACGGCGAACGGGATAATCGCCGCAGTCGGAATCGGGATCGCTGCCGGGCTGGCCATTCCACAGGTCGTCCGCGTCCTCCAATGGATCTTTCCCTAATGCCTAATTTCCCGACACACAGCGCCAGGTCGTCGGTTTCGGTCGAAAGGCGATTTTTTCCTGACAGGGCAAATGGAAGCACTACCTCCCGCCGAGCAACGTGATTCGCGCGGCCATCTTTGCGTTAGAATTATAGGGGTCACCTGGAGTCTTTCGTCATGCCAGAAGCGGCAGTGGAGCCCGGCGGTTGGGAAAAGGCGCTCATGGCAGCGGAAAAAGTCAAAGAGCGACTGACCAGGGCAACTCGGGCGCTTGATACCGCGGGCGTGCGATATGCGGTCGCCAACGGTCATGCTGTCGCCGAATGGGTCGGCCGGGTCGATGAGGACGCCGTCCGCACGACGCGCGACGTCGATCTGCTGGTTCGACGAGACGATTTCGCGGTCGCCCGAGCCGCGCTTGAAGCCGCGGGTTTTGTGTACCATCACGTCCTCAACGTCGATACCTTCGTCGACGGGCCGCAAGGCAAACCAAGCGGCGGGGTGCACCTGCTTTTCGCTGGCGAAAACGTCCGGCCTCACGACGAGTACTCTTTGCCGGATCTCGACGAATCGGAGCGTGCCGTCGGATTTCAAGTGATCACGCTTGAGGCCCTGGTGCGAATGAAATTGACGGCCTATAGGCGTAAGGATCAGGTTTACTTGCTCGATCTCATCGGCGTCGGCCTCGTCGATGCGACCTGGCCCGCGCGCTTGCCGCCACCGCTCGGCGATCGATTACAGCAATTGCTTGACAACCCGGACGGTTGACGGGCTGACGCTATTACAACCCCGGCATTTCCACGTGCATGCCGTCGCAGCGGTTCCCTAGCCGGCGGTGGATCTCGCCGTCGATCGTGTAGCTGATCGAGTGTACCGAGCCGTCGCAGAAAGCCATGTTGAACGTCATCGGGTGCGCGCTGCCGAAACGGAACGTGTCGGCGAAGCCCCGGGTGTCAAGCATCGGCGTTCGCCCCGGGGCGGTCGTCCGGCAGATGTCGTTGTCGAAACCGACGTAGGCGTCTTCGTTGTCGGCCGCGTCCGTGCCCGTATAGTAGGCGGCGGGATTGAGGTACTTTTCGCCGATCAAGTAGGTGCAACTCAATCCGTCGCTGACCTCCGGCGGCCTGACGCGGCTGCGGCGAAAACAGACGCCCGTCAGTCCGCTCGTATCCGGCCAGGGATAGGCCGGATCGTCGCCCTCCGCCAGACTGGCCGGGCCACCGTCGAATTCGTCGAGAAGCTGATCCCCCACGTTGATCGCATAGTCAAGCCGCGCCACCGAGTCCGAGGGACCAGAGTTGTAGGCCACAAATGTGCCGAAGGCGTTGGCAAAAAGCTGGGCGCCGCGGCGAGTCGGGCAGTTGAAGTACCGCTGGTAGGTGCGCACCATGTTGGCCAGGGCCGCCGCCTGTTGCGTTCCGGCAAGCCCGGTCCCCAAACCGTGCGTTTGCGTCTGCTCCATGTAGGGCTGCAAGTTGAAATTCCAACCGCCCGGTTGACGCTCGTCGTTGCCCCGGTTGGGGTCGCCCACCCAGTCCCACCCCCAGCCTCCCGTGGGATAATAGCCGACCACGTCGATGTGTCCGTGCACTGCGATCGCATATTGCTTAAGGTGATTGACGCATTGCGTTCGCCGTGCCGCCTCGCGCGCCGCTTGCACCGCCGGCAGCAACAAGGCGATCAGGATGCCGATGATGGCGATGACCACCAGCAATTCAATTAGCGTGAAGGCCGGGTGTGACCGCAACGCGGCGCACGCTCTTCGCGCGCAAGGACGGCAGCTAGACATGATCGGACCGCCAAGAAGTGTTCGTCGGTCGCCGCTCGTTGCCTGTTCAGCAAGCCACGTCAGGCGGGCAACCGGCTGTATCTTAATAAACGGCGAAGAAAATGCAAAAAATTTCCTGGAGTCAAGGTAGCAGTCAGACGCTGGTGCGCCCGCTGCTCTGCCCCCGGTCCAGCCCGGTTCGTGGTACAATAGCTGGCCGTCGGGGAATGGCGTCCTTCCTTGAGCAATCGAATGCGGATCACCCGATTCCTGGCAGTCTGGCTTTCGCTCGCGGGCGCGGTCGAAGCAGCGACTCCGTCGGAAGACAGCGAGACCTTTTTCGAGACGAAAATCCGCCCGGTCCTTGTCGCCAGATGCTTCAAGTGTCATGGGGGCGATAAGGTCTCCGGGGGGCTGCAGGTCGACGGCCGCGACTCTCTCATCAAGGGAGGCAGGCACGGAGCGGCAGTCGTTCCGGGTGAACCGGATCGAAGTTTACTCGTCGCGGCCGTCCAACGCGGTCAGCGAAAGATGCCGCCCGATGAACCTTTGCCCGCTGCCGCGGTGGCCGATCTGGTTGAGTGGGTCCGCCAGGGGGCGCCCTGGCCGGAGCAGGCTCCGCTGACTGCCGACCTCCAAGAGCCGGCACGACACTGGGCGTTCCAGCCCGTGGGCGATCCGGCCGTCCCCGACGCCGCCGGGGGATGGTCCGATCAGCCCCTTGATCGCTTCATCCTGCACAAACTCCGCGAGCAGGGCATTGAGCCGGCGCCGCCTGCCGATCGGTTAACCCTGCTGCGTCGCGTCACCTTCGACCTGGTTGGTCTCCCCCCGACGCCGCAAGAGGTCGACGAGTTTCTGGCCGACGACCGCCCCAACGCTTTTACCTACGTCGTGGAGCGCTTGCTTGCGTCACAGCATTATGGCGAGCGCTGGGGACGGCACTGGATGGATTTGGTGCGCTATGCCGACACGGCGGGCGACAACGCCGACTATCCGATTCCCGAAATCCGCCTCTATCGCGACTACATCATCGACGCCTTCAACGCCGACAAGCCGTACGATCAGTTCGTTCAAGAGCAACTCGCCGGCGACCTCCTCGCGCAGCGAGCGCAGGACGATGCCAAGGTATATGCCGAGCGTATCGCGGCCACCGGCTATCTGGCCCTCTCGCGCCGTTACGCCACGGCTCCTTACGAGCTTTGGCATCTGACGCTGGAGGACGCCATCGACACCACGGGCCGGGCCTTCATGGGCCTCACGCTGCGCTGCGCTCGCTGCCACGACCATAAGTTCGATCCCGTTACTACCGAAGACTACTACGGGCTCTACGGCATTTTTGCCTCGACTCAGTTCCCTTGGGCCGGAGCCGAAGAGTTCCACTCCAAGGGGTTCTTCCGGCGGCATTTCGTCCCGCTGCTGCCTCCCGAGCGGGCGGCGGCCCCGACTACGGCCTGGCAGCAAGAGCAGACGGCGCGCGAGGCGGAGATCGAACGCCTGAGCAAAGAGGATCCGGCGGCCTTGCGAGTCGCGGCGCTCGACGCGCAGATCAAGAGCAAAAACGAGTCGATCGCAGCGACCGGCGGAGAGAACGCCACGCTCGGCGAAGAGCTGAAACGACTCCAGGCCGAGCGCGCCAAGGCAGACGGCGAGCTTCAGGCTCGGCTCAACCCGTTGCGAAGGCAACTGCGCGACTTGCGGCGGCCCGGCCTGCCGGCCGATTTGCCCGGCGCCTACGCCGTCTCGGAGGGGCCGGTCGTGGAGACCCGCGTTCACCTTAGCGGCGAGCCGGGGAACCTGGGAGACCTCGTGCCGCGCCGCGCGCCGATTTTCCTGGCGGGCAACCAGCCACTCGATATCCCGACGGGGGCGAGCGGCCGGCTGCAGCTAGCGCAATGGCTCACGCGGCCCGAACATCCCCTCACGGCGCGGGTGATGGTCAACCGTGTCTGGCAGCAACACTTCGGGAAGGGGCTTGTCGTCACACCCTCGAACTTCGGCTTGCGGGGAGAGGCACCGACCCATCCTGAATTACTCGATTGGTTGGCAGCCCGCTTCGTCGAAGGCGGCTGGTCCGTCAAGAAGCTGCATCGCTTGATCCTGTTGTCGCGCACGTGGCAGTTGTCGGCCGTCGCAGACGCCGCCGTGCTGGCGAAGGATCCGGGCAACCGCTGGTACGGACGCCACGACCGCCGGAGGCTGGAAGCCGAAGCGATCCGCGACGCGATGTTGGCCGTAGCGGGAACGCTCGATCTGGCGCGTCCCGGCGTGCAGCCGTTCCCGCCGATCCGCGACTGGAGTTGGACCCAGCACAACCCGTTCAAGATGGTTTACCCATCCAACCATCGCAGCGTGTACCTGATGACGCAGCGAATCCAGCGGCACCCTTACCTGGCCCTTTTTGACGGGCCCGACCCCAACGCCTCGACCGACGTGCGGACCGCGGCCACGGTCGCGCTGCAGGCGCTTTATCTGATGAACGATCCGTTTGTCGCCGAGCAGGCCGAGCACCTGGCCAGCCGTCTGATTGGGGCCACGGCCAACCCGCGCGAGCGGATCGACTTGGCTTGCCGGCTGGCCTACGGCCGGCCCTGCCGGACTGACGAAGTCCAGCGTGCGGCCGTTTTCTTTGACCGATACCGGGCCGAGTTGGAACGCGCCGGCTTGCCCGCCGAACGGCTGGAGACCGAATCCTGGACCAGCTATGCCCGGACAGTCCTTACTGCCAATGAGTTCGTTTATATCGATTGATACGGCATCGTAGCAGGCACGCTCCGTCGTGCCGTCGCCGCTCCGATGAATAGCCCACTTGCCCGAAGTTCAACGGCACGCGGGAGCGTGCCTACTACTATGTCCGGCGGCGCTCATGGCTTCATATGGACGGGCTAGGAAGCCGACCCTCGTTGAAGGCGTTTGACTTAGGTCGGCCGCGCGCGAAAATGGAATCAAACCCCTTCTAGCATGACGGTAACCAAATGAACTGGCGAGGAAGCCGTCGAGAGACGGCACGCCGGATCGCCCTCTCAAGATCAGGGTTCCCGGTGCGAAGAGAGCGAGGCTGATATGATTCGCGGAACGCGTCAGTATTGCGCGCTGCGCAGGCGCTGGTCGAGGCGCGCGGTTTACGTGGCGGCGCTGTGCCTGGCTTCGACGGGTGGGCCGCTGTGGGCCTCGAAGCTGATCATGAAGGACGGCCGCGTCTACGAGGGCCGGCTGGTGCGTCTCTCGAGCATCGGCGAGCAGGCGGCAGCTGTCCACGACGCCAACGCTCCACAGGTGCAGAGTATCGAGCTGGTCGACGACAACCTGCGGCGCATCTTTGTTCCCAAGGCCCAGGTGCGCGAGGCACCCCCCGAAGCCGATATCACCCCCGTCGAAACGTTCAACATCTCCCAGCAGGTTTCTAAAAGGGGCGGCGAGGTGCGCGCACTCGGTGCGCCGATACGAATCACTCCCTTCGACGAATTCGGCCGACGGACCTTCACCATGAACACCGGTCAGGGGAAGATCGATGTCGTCCAGTGCATCACGAAAATCACGCCCCATTGGACCAAGGTCGAAGCCCAGCACCTGATGACGGGACGCAATTTCGTGTGGGACATGAGGATCGCCACCAGCTCGATCCCCCCCGATACGCTTCGCAAAATCGTGACCCGACACGTCAATCCCAAAAGAATCGAAGACCGGCTGAAGCTCGTGAAGCTATTTCTGCAGGGAGAGCGGTATGCCGACGCGCGGCAGGAACTCCAGGCCGTCATGCAGGATTTTCCGGATTCGAAGCAGCGATTCGAAAGCGCGCTGCGCGACCTGAATCAGACGAGCGCGCGCCGCACCCTGGCGGAAGTCGAGGTGCGCACGAAGGCGGGGCAGCACCGGCTTTCGACAAACGTTCTCCAGAATTTTCCGACCGAGGGAGTGGCCGGAGAGACCCTGCAAGCCGTCAGGCAGGCGCTCGACGAATACCGGGGAGAATTCGATCGCCACAACGAAGTCCTGCAGCAGATCAACGAGCTGGTCGGCAAGCTGGACACCAGCGAGAGAACCAAGGTTGAGCCCGCCTGCGACGAGATTAAGCGGGAGCTCAACCTCAACACGCTCGGCCGGATGGCCTCTTTCCGTCAGTTCTGGGCCGACGCCTCACTGAGCGATCAGGAAAAACTGTCGCTGGCGATCAGCGGCTGGCTGGTGGGCACCGACGACGCGCTGCGAAAGCTGCCGGTCGCCGTGTCGCTGTTCGACTGCCGCAATCTCGTGCGTCAGTATCTGGCCGAGTCCGCGAAGATCAAGCGGAAACAGATCCTGGCCGATTTGGCGGCGCAGGAAGCCGCCACGCCGGAACTGATCAGCAAGCTGTTGCGCTACATGCTGCCGCCGGTCGAGACCACCGCGTCCGACGGAGGACCGGCCGGATTCTTCGAGTTGTCGGTGAATGGTCTGACCGGACAGCCGCCGATCACCTACTACGTCCAACTGCCGCCCGAGTACGACCCGCACCGTCCCTATCCGGCCGTGGTCACCCTAAACGGCTCCGGCACCACGCCGCAGCAGCAAATCGACTGGTGGGCGGGTGCGGCGGGAGAAAACGGCGAGCGGCTCGGCCAGGCCACGCGATATGGCTATATCGTGATCGCGCCCGCCTGGACAACGGAAGGGCAGATCGAATACGGCTTCTCGGCCGCCGAACACGCGGCCGTGCTCAATTCGCTTCGCGACGCCTGCCGGCGCTTCTCGATCGACACCGATCGTGTTTTCCTCAGCGGCCACTCGATGGGGGGCGACGCGGCCTGGGATCTGGCGCTGGCGCACCCAGATCTATGGGCCGGCGTCATACCGGTCGTAGCGCGTAGCGACATGTACATCGGCCTCCTGTGGGAAAACATGCGGCGGCTTCCCTTCTATCTCGTGTCTGGCGAGCTCGACGGCGGCAAAGCCAAACTCAACGCCAAGGACCTCGACCGGTATCTCACCAACACGAGAGACGGCGGGTTCAACGCCACGGTGGTCGAATTCCAGGGGCGCGGGCACGAGCACTTCTCGGACGAGATCTTGCGGCTGTTCGACTGGATGAACCGCTTCGAGCGGGATTTCTTCCCCAAGGATTTTACCGTCAAAAGCCTCCGCCCCTGGGACAATTACTTCTGGTGGGTCGAACTCGACGAGTTTCCGGAGAAGGCGATGATCGATCCGGAGGAGTGGTCGACGAAGAAGGCGCGCAATCCGGCCCAGACCAAGGCGCAGGCCAACGCCGCCAACGGCCTCGTGGTGACGACGGCCGCCAAGAGGTCGATCATCTGGCTCAGCCCCGAGCTGATCGACTTCAAGCACAAGTTGTCGATCAGCGTCAACGGCCGCCTTGCCCGCCTGCCGGGATCGGGCGTCGAGCCGAGCCTGGCGGTCATGCTCGAGGACGCCCGTACCCGCGCCGACCGCAAGCATCCCTTCTGGGCCAAGCTCGAAATGCCGTCGAGCCGCGTCAACGACGGCGAGGGGGACTCGGAGACGAAATAAATAGTGCCGTAGTACCTTCTCCCAAACGGAGAGGGAGTTAGGCTTATCCACCTGCATGGCCACCGCCGAAAAATACCTCAAGCCGGAAGTCATCCGCCAGATCAGCCGGCTCGACCTGCGCGCCCAGTTCATCGTGAAGGGCTTTTTGCAGGGTTTGCACGCCAGCCCCTTCCACGGCTTTTCCGTCGAGTTCAGCGAGCACCGCAAGTACACGGTGGGCGACAACCCGCAGGACATCGACTGGCTCGTCTACGCCAAAACCGACAAATACTACGTCAAGAAGTTCGAGGCCGAGACGAACATCACCGGCTATCTCGTGATGGACCTGAGCCGGTCGATGGCCTACACCTATCGCCAGGAGCTGACCAAGTTCGATTACTCGATTTGCCTGGCGGCGGCCCTCTGCTACCTGATGGTCCACCAGCAAGACCCGGTGGGCCTGATCACGTTCGACGAGCGCATCCGCAACAGCCTGCCGCCGCGGTCGAAGCGGACGCAACTGGGCAATGTGCTCTCGCTTCTGGCCAAGCTGAAACCGTCAGGCAAAACCGAGATCGCCAAAAGCATCGTGCAGATCGCCGCCATGCTCAAGCACCGCAGCCTGGTGATGCTCTTTACGGATCTCCTGGCCGAACCCGAACCGATTCTCCGCGCGCTGCGGCGGCTGCGGCACGGCGGGCACGACGTGATCTTGTTTCACGTGTTAGACGAGGCCGAGGTCCGTTTCCCGTTTGACGGTATCGTCGAGTTGGAAGACCCGGAAACCCAGGAGAAATTGCAAGTTGACGCCAGCGGTTTTCGCGCCGACTACGTGGCCGAAGTCCAGAGGTTTTGCGACACCTACCGCCGCGAATGTTTTAAGAGCGGGATCGACTACGTCGGACTCGATACCAGCATGCAATTCGACAAGGCCCTGGTGGAGTACCTCGTCAGCCGCCGAGGGCGAGGTTAAGGAACGGTAAGGGGAAGGCAATGGTCCCCTCGCGGAGTCAGGATTGAACGCGACGGTGGTCGCAGGTGCCGTCAATAGCGTTACGTTTTCGCTGAGCGCAGACTAACCGAGCCCGAACGCAGCGCAAGCCGCCCTGACCCCGACCCTCTCCCGGAGGGAGAGGGTAGTCTGTTTAGGCCTGGGTACTCGCGGCGTGAGAGAGGTTGCGCTCGGCTTGAACCATGTCGGCCAGGGCCACGGATGCTCCTTCCAGCGGAATCGACTCGGCCGCCTCTTTCCAGCGCCATTTGATCTCAAGCTGACCGTCCTTCAAGCTGCGGCCGCCGATGACAACTCGTAGCGGAATGCCGATCAGGTCGGCGTCCTTGAACTTGACCCCCGGGCGCTGATCGCGATCGTCAAGCAGCACGTCGACGCCCGCGTGGGTCAACTCGTCGTAAAGCCGATTCGCCACCTCCATCACTTCCGGCTGATTGACGTTGAGGGGCGCCAGAAGCAGCTCGTAAGGGGCAAGCGACATGGGCCAGAGAATGCCGTTCTCGTCGTGGTTGGTTTCGATCAGCGCGGCAATGATCCGATTCACGCCGATGCCGTAGCAGCCCATGATGGCCGGATGAAGCTGCTCCTTCTCGTCCAAGAAACGCGCCGAGAGGGCCTCGGAGTATTTCGTGCCCAGCTTGAAGACGTGCCCGACTTCGATGGCGTGCCGCAGCGCCAGCCGGCCGTCGCAGCGGGGGCAAGGATCGCCGTCCCCCGCGTTGCGCAGGTCGGCGAACTGCCCCACGTCGAAATCGCGTCCTCGCACGACCCCTCTAAAATGCGCGTCGGCCGTGTTCGCTCCGACAATGGCGCTGGCGATGGTCCCCACGTCGTAGTCGGCCCAGATCGGTATCGGCAGTCCCACCGGACCAGCGAAGCCGACCGGGGCGCCCGTCACCTTTTCGATCACTTCCGGCGGGGCAAGCTCCACCTTGGCTTTCCCAAGTGAGCGGCGGATTTTGCCTTCGTTCGCGTCGTGGTCGCCGCGGACCAGCACCGCCACGGGCTTTTCGTCGGCCACGTAGATGAGCGTCTTGATCATCTGGTCGGGCCGGCAGCCCAGCATTTTGCTCACCGCCTCGATGCTGCCGGCGCGGGGCGTATCGATCTTGGTGCGAGGTTCGGCGGACGCCGCGGCCGCGGGCACCTCCCGAGGGCCGACGTCGGCCCGCTCGAGATTGGCCGCGTAGCCGCAGGCCGCGCAGTGGACGACCGTGTCTTCGCCGTTGTCGGCCAGCACCATGAACTCGTGGCTCACGTCGCCGCCGATCGGCCCGCTTTCGGCCTCAACCGCCAGGTAGTCGAGTCCGCAGCGGTCGAAAATGCGGCAATAAGCGCGATACATTTTGTCGTAGCTGGCGTTCAGCCCCTCCAGCGACGTGTCGAAACTGTAGGCGTCTTTCATCAAAAACTCGCTGGTCCTGAGCACGCCAAAGCGGGGCCGTTCTTCGTTGCGGAACTTGGTCTGAATCTGGTAGAGGGTGATCGGTAGCTGCCGGTAGCTGGACACGTGCCGGGCCACCAGGTCGGTGACCACTTCTTCGTGCGTCGGGCCGAGAGCCAGGTGAACCTGCCTGTTTTGCCGCCGCACCTGGAACTGGATGAGCACGTTGCCGAAGGCGTCGACGCGGCCGGTCCGCTGCCAGAGATTGATCGGGGTGAGCGCGGGCATGAGCAGTTCGATGGCCCCGGCCTGGTCCATCTCTTCGCGTACGATCTGCTCGGCCTTTCGCAAGGCCCGCAGCCCCAGCGGCAGGTAGGTGTAGGCTCCCGCCATCAACTGGCCGACGAGCCCCGCCCGCAGCATCAGGACGTGGCTGGGGATCTCGGCCCCTTCGGGCGTCTCTTTCATGGTGGGAATCAGCGTCTGGCTCCAACGCACGGCGGCATCCTTTTGCGAAGCGGTAAACGGTCAGGAGAATCGCGGCATTCTAGGAGAACGGCCGCATTGGGGGCAATGGTGCTGCATTCGCCGCCCAGAGTAGCAGACACACACGTTGCGTCCAGGCTCGCACCTCCCGCTGGCCGCTCGAACGAGAACCACGCGGTAAATGCCGCCGCACTTGAGGCACCGACTGAAATCGGCGAAGATCAAACAGTTGACCTGATGACGCCGGTTTGGGGATAGGATGGCCGATTCATTCGACCCATATCACAAGTGGCTGGGGATATCGCCCAAGGACCAACCGCCGAACCACTACCGCCTGCTGGCGATCGAGCTGTTTGAGAGCGACCCCGACGTGATCGAGGGGGCCGCCGACCGGGTGATGGCCCACCTGCGCACGTTTCAGGCCGGCCCCAACTCGGCCCATTCGCAGAAACTGCTGAACGAATGCGCCGCCGCGCGCGTCACCCTGCTCGACCCGCAAAAGCGCGCCGAGTACGACCGACAGTTGCGCGAAAAGCTGGCGGCATCAGCCGGTTTTCCTATCCCCGCGGGAGAGGGCCGGGGTGACGGGACGTCGCCCCGCTCTCGGGCCCAACCCGCCGCTCAACCGCAGCCTGCCCGGTCGCCTCAACCGGTTCCTATCGCCAGGCCGTTGCTGCAAGCCGCGCCCATGCCGACGGCGGAGGTCGTGCCGCTAAACATCGTCGATGAGGAGGATGCCCCAACGCCGGTCCGCCGCCGCGTGAACCGCAAGATGCCCCTGTGGCGGCAACCGGCCGTGCTCGGCGCGGCGGGCGCGCTCGTAATCTTCGGTGCAATTGCCTACGCACTCACCCGTAGCGGCAAACTGCCGACTGACGGCGTCACAAACGCAACTCTCAACAGAGACAGCACGGCACCCTCCCCGACGTCGGTGCCTGACAAGCCGACATCGCCCAAGACCGACAAATCGAGCCCCGGCCCGGCCATCGCACCGCCCGTTCAGGTTTCGTCCCCGGCCGATTTTGAGATTCTGGCAGCCACCTGGGGCGCGGACGACAAATGGGTGGAGGTTACCGACGGAGTTCGCAGCCTGGTGAAAGAACACCGGTTGATGATGAACGTCTGGTCGAACCTCTTCGGCAGTCCCGCCGATCCGGCTCCCGGCGTCGGCAAGAAGCTCCGCCTTCGCTATCGCTCGCGAGGAAAGGAGTACACCGCCGAATATTTCGATTACTGGTTTGTCTATCTCGACGGCAATCCGCCCGCTGCCCCCACCGATTCTGGCGACGCGCTGGAACTGCTCGAAGCTCGCTACGGCGCCGGCGGAACTTTCTTGGACGTCTTGCCGCAGCTTGCCCCCCACGTGGCCGGCGGCCGGCTGTCGGTCGCCGCCGACGAATTCGCCGCCTCGACCGCCGCGGAGTTGGAGAAGCACGGCATCGGACCGGAGGCGATTAAGGTGCTCTGGGTCCGCTATCGCAACGAAACAGGGGAGCATTTCGATTATGCCTGGAACCCCCGGCTCCTGACGATCGATACTCGCTTGCCGGCAACTGCCGGCCACTCGGTCGACTTGCTCAGGCTCATCGAGGTGCCGCGTCACTCGGTCTACGGAGATTGGTCGTTGGCCGACGGCAAGTTGCTGGCGCCGGCTCAGGTGGCGGCGCGGGTCCAGATCCCTTACCGGGTCGCCTCGGACTACGCGCTGAAAGTCGTGGTCGAGTCCGACGGCAAGTTGGCCGAGGTGACCGCTGGCTTGGTGGTGGGCGGACACCAGGTACTGGCCACGATCGATTCGGGTGGCGATTCGTCATTCTCCGGCATGGCACACATCAGTCGCCTCTGGCACAGCGACGACAACAACCCGAGCAAGACCTGGCGGTTGGCCTGTATGCTCGAACAGGGCCGCTCCAACACGCTGACTTACCTCGTGCACCCCACCAGCGTGCGAATCCTGCGCGATGGGGCGGAGGTGGTCCGATGGTCGGGCGATGCGGCCACGTTCTCGATCCCCGATACATGGGAAGTGCCCGATCCACGACGTCTTTACTTGCAGTCGTACAACGTCCCGTACCGAATCACGCAGGTCGAGTTGACGCCGCTGGCGCCGGAATCCGCCCCCATGCTCACGCTCGACGAGTCGGGGCTTCCGGTCGACGTGCTGAAGTCGATCGACCTAGAGCGCGATCGCGTGCACGGGGAGTGGCAATACGATGGTCATGCCCTCGTCTCGCCGGCGGATGACTTTCGGAGCAGGCTGCAGGTTCCCGCGATTGTCCCCGAGAGCTACCAACTCGACATCGTGGCCCAGCGTGAATCGGGCAACGACTGCCTGGCTCTGATGGTGCCCGTAGCCGGCGCGCAGGGGACGCTTATCATCGACGGCCACGGAGGAACGCTAGCGGGGCTGCAAATGATCGACGGGCAGATGATCGATGCCAACGAGACAAGGCGCGAGACCTCAGTTTTCGCCGACGGAAAGCGGCACTTGGCTCGTCTCACGGTGCAAAAAAACCACGTGCGGCTGCTTTGCGATGGCAAGCCGATCGTTGATTGGTCGGGGGATGTGAGCCGGCTCAACTCCTTCGAGCCGCTCCCCCCCTACAACGACCGTATCTATCTGGGCACCTGGCACTCGCGCTATCGCCTGACCCAGATCAAGCTCCGATCGCTCCGTGGCGACGCGCCCGACGAAACACCGACGAAGCTGGCGGGCGAGCCGACCGACTTCCTCAAGCAGATCAACGTCAAGCGGGACACAGTAAGCGGGAAATGGTCGCTCAACGACGGCATGCTGACGTCGCCCGCCGAAGAATTTACCTGCTTGGCTCTGCCGTCTCCCCCGGCCGGCGAATACCGCCTGACCGTTGACCTTCAGCGTCTCCAGGGCATCGATACGTTTTCCGTCGGACTTCCGATCGGCAAGCACCAGGTGATCGCCGCCATCGACGCCTGGGACGGCAAATTCTCGGGCCTCGAAAGAATCGACGGCAAGTCATGCTATGAAAACGAATCCGCGCGCGCCGGCCACCTTTTGGAGCCCGGGCGCCGATACACGCTGTCGTACACGGTTCGGGCGAACCAAGTGAGAGTGGAAGTCGACGGCGTCGCCGTGATCGACTGGAGTGGCGACCCGGCAAGGTTATCGACGATCGACGTCTTCAAGTCGCCCGATCCGACGCGTCTTGTGCTCGGCACGGCGCATAACTCGGTGTTCCGCATTAGCAAGCTGGAAATCACGTCCTTGGGCTCACCAGCGGCGCCGCCACGGACCTTGGCCCCGCTTGCCGAACCGAATCCGCCAGTCGTCAACCCGCCCGAGCGCAAATTCTCTGACCTGGCTTCCGACAAGGAGACCCGCCTGCCCGTCCCCGACGACGATGCACAGAAAGAGGCCCGCAAGGAGATGCAGAAGAAGCTGGGCAACTCCTTGAAGGGGGCGAAGACGCCCGACCAGAAGCGGTCGCTGGCCCAAGACCTGGCCCAAAAGCCGGTCGGCGAGGACAAGGCTTACGCTTACGTCGTGCTGAAGCAGGCGATCGACCTGGCGGAAGCAGCCGGCGAGCTCGAGCTGGCGTGGCAGATTGCTGATCAGCTCGCCAGGACGTTCGCGGTCGACGGTATGGCGCTGCGGAATCAATCGCTGGCGGAAATCGGCAAGGCCGCCAAATCGCCCGACGCGGCCTGGCTGCTCACCGATGCGGCTTGCCATCTCATGACCACGGCACTGCTGGCCGGCGACGCCGCCGCCGTGAAGAAGGCGGGGGCGCAGGCCCAAACCTTCGCCAAGCGTATTAATGACAGGGTCCTGCAAAAGGACGTCAACGGCCGCGCGAACGATGCGGGCAAACTGGCCGGCGAGTTGGAAGCCGTCGCCGCGGCCCGCAAGAAGCTGAAAGCGGCGCCCGACGATCCGCAAGCGAATTTCACCGTTGGCCACTTCGACCTCTGCGCGGCGGGCGACTTCGACACGGCCTTGCCCAAGCTGGCCAAGGGGAGCGACGAAGGATGGAAGAAGCTGGCCGCCGACGAGTTGGGGCTGGTCAATCGACAGGGTGGCTCGCGCGTGATTGTCAACGGGCGGCAGGTCCTGAGCGGCGATCCGGCTGACGCTCAACGCGAACTGGCGGTAGCCGATTCCTGGTGGGCGCGCGCCGACGAAGAGCCGTGGCCCGCCAAGCATCATCTGCGGATGCGGGCGGCGCAGGGGTACCAAGCGGCGTATCGCTCGTTAGTCGACGCCGGCCGCGTGCGGGCCGCCGAACGGCTGAGAATGCTTCTGGCCATCGACGATGGTTTTCCACACTGGGAGTTGTTCAGCTTGCGAGGCTTGCCGTCGGGCCGGCTCGACAGCGACGTCGTGCGGATTGAGGGAGGACGCGGAGGGTTGGAAACGGCCGTCGACTACGCGGGCGCCCTCGACGTGACGGTTGTTGTGCGCACGACCGGCAGCGAGTTCGGGCTCAGTTCGCATAACTTAAGTTGGGGTTGGAAGTTTCAGCTTTCGCCAAACCAGTGGCACACGGTGCGGTTCGTGCTCACGCCCATTGCGCGAACGGCGTTTGTCGACGGCCTTCCGGTGGACACCGACGCCTGGGAGACGCCGCGCAAATTCAATGCCGCTCCGGTCTACGTTTATATGAACAAGGACGACGTCGCCGAGATCAGGCGGTTCATCATCCGGGCGACGGATTGAGCCCCAGGAACTCCCTCTCCCTTTGGGCCTCTGGAAGATGGCGGCTCGTATCAGCTACCGCGTTTGACGGCGACCGCTGCGCCCTCAGCTTGCCTTGAGGGCCGCGAGCAGGCTTCCCACGTATTCTCCCACGTCTCGCAGCACCTCGGCCCTCGGCCGGTTCTCGGCGGCGGCGATCCGGCGGACGATGGCTGAACCGACGATCAGGCCGTCGGCAACGGGCGACAAAAGGCGCACGTGCTCCGGCTGGCTGATGCCGAAGCCGATACAGATCGGCGTGTCGGTCTGCTCGCGCAGCCAGGCGACGTTGTCGAGCAGTTGCTGCGGCAACGCGGTTCGTTCGCCCGTGATGCCGGTCACCGAGACGTAGTAGAGAAAGCCGGTCGAACTTTCGGCAATGCGCAACGCGCGCTCCCGCGGCGTCGTGGGCGTGACGAGTTGGATCAGGCTGAAGTCGGCCGCCCGGCAGATATTCGCCAGATCGGCCGATTCCTCGATCAGGAGGTCGGGCACAATGGCGCCGGCTACGCCGGCTCGCTGCGCCTCCTCCACATAACGGGCCGGTCCGTGGCGGTGGACGATGGCGTAGCTGACCATCGTGACCATCGGGGCCGTGGCCTTCCGGGTCGCCCCGGAAAGCGTCTCGAGAATCTCGGCCAGCTTAACGTGCCGGGCCAGGGCTCGCGTGTACGACGCCTGAATCACCGGACCGTCGGCGATCGGGTCGCTGTAGGGAATGCCGACTTCGCACAGGTGCGCGCCGCGGCGCACGAGCTCCCCCAGCACCTCGGCCGTGAAGTCAAGGTCGGGGTCGCCCGCGGTCACAAACGGCATCAGCGCCTTGTGCCCTTCGACTCGCAGGCGGCGGAAAAGTTGGTCAACGGCCGACACGTGGTTCACCCAATGTTCTGTCCCCGCAGTCTGGCCACCTCGAACGCATCCTTGTCGCCCCGCCCTGAGAGACAGACAACGACGAGGTTGTCTCTCTCCAGCGTGCCCGCGATCTCCATCGCTTTCGCCACCGCGTGCGAGCTTTCCAGGGCGGGCAGAATTCCTTCGTTGCGGGCCACCAGGTCGAAGGCGGCCAGGGCTTCGTCGTCGCGGCAATACTCGTAGACGACTCGGCCGGAGTCCTTCCAGTAGCTATGTTCCGGCCCGACGCCAGGGTAGTCGAGGCCGGCCGAAATCGAGTGGACGTCGCACGTCTGACCGTCCTCGTCTTGCATCACGTAGCTGTAGCTCCCGTGCAGCACGCCCGGCGAACCGAACGACAACGGCGAGGCGTGGTCGCCGGGACGAGACGAACGCCCCCCCGCCTCGACGCCGACCAGCCTGACGCCTTCCTCTTCGATAAACGGATAAAACATGCCGGCCGCGTTGCTCCCTCCCCCCACGCAGGCCACGACGACGTCGGGCAATCTGCCGAGTTTCGCGCGAGACTGCTCGATTGTCTCCCGGCCAATGACCGACTGAAAATCGCGGACGATCATCGGGAAAGGATGCGGCCCGACGACCGAACCGAGAATGTAATGGGTGTTCTCGACGGAGCTCATCCAGTCTCGCATCGCCTCGTTGATGGCATCGCGGAGCGTGCGGGAGCCGCTCGTCACCGGCCGCACCTCGGCCCCCATCATCCGCATGTTGAACACGTTCAGCTTCTGACGGCGGATGTCCTCCTCGCCCATATAAACGACGCACTCCAGCCCGAAATGAGCGCAGGCGGTAGCGGTGGCGACGCCGTGCTGTCCGGCGCCGGTCTCGGCGATGACGCGGGGTTTCCGCATCCGCAGCGTGAGCAAGGCCTGGCCGAGCGTGTTGTTGATCTTGTGGGCGCCCGTGTGGTTCAGGTCTTCGCGCTTGAAGAAAATCTGGGCGCCCCCGCAGTGCCGGCTCAGCCGCTGGGCGTGGTACAGGGGCGAGGGGCGACCGACGAAATCTTTGTAGAGGTCAGCGAGTTCGGCTTGAAAGCCCGGATCGCGTTTTGCCCCCTCGTAGGCCAACGCCAGTTCGTTCAGCGCGCGGGTGAGCGTCTCGGGAACGTAGCGTCCCCCGAAGGCGCCGAATCGTCCCGCGGCGTCCGGTACCTGGCCTGTGGCGTGCATAATTCTCTAACGAACGGTCGGCGTGGCGTTTAGACGGAGAATCCTTGATTTTGCGTGGGGGCGAGCCGAGGGTCAAGCGCAACTGACATTGCACGCCGGGCGGCTTTCGCTATACTCCGCCACCCGCAAAAAAGGGCCGTTCGCGCCCGTCCCACGTCTCGAGGCAGCCCATGCTCTTCTGCTCCGAACAATTCCTCGTCTTTTTTACCCTGATTTTCGCACTTTACTGGGCGATGCCCTGGCACCGGGCGAGAATCCTTCTGCTGCTGGTGGCCAGCTTCTATTTCTACGCGAGTTGGAACCGCTGGCTGGCCCTCATCATCGGCGTCTCGACCACGATCGACTACTTTGTCGCCCGCGGCATCGAGGCCAGCAGCGACCCGCGCCGGCGCAAGCTCCTGTTGAGCATCACGATCATCGGCAACCTGTCGCTGTTGTGCTACTTCAAGTATGCCAACTTCTTCCTGCACTCGGTCGAGGAGGCGCTGACGGCGATGGGGTCGACGGCCTCGATGCCGGTCTTGCAGGTGATCCTGCCGATCGGCATTTCGTTCTACACGTTCGAAGCCATCAACTACGGCGTCGACGTCTACCGCCGCCACGTGCCGGCCGAGCGGAACCTGGCCCACTTTATGCTCTTCATCACGTTCTTTCCGCACCTGGTCGCCGGGCCGATCGTGCGCGCCCGCGACTTTCTGCCGCAGATCAACCGCCGCAAGCACTGGGACTGGGCGCGGATGCAACTGGGCGTGCAGTTCTTCTTGATGGGTCTGTTCAAGAAGCTGGCGATCGCCGACCGCATGGCCCTCTTCGCCGACCCCGTGTTCGCCAACCCCGAACAATACCGCACCACGGCCGTGTGGCTCGCCGTGCTGGCCTACGCGCTGCAAATCTACTGCGACTTTTCGGGCTACACCGACATGGCGCTGGGCACGGCGCACATGCTGGGCTTCAAGCTGGCCCAGAACTTCGACATGCCCTACTCCTCGGCCAACATCTCCGAGTTCTGGCGGCGGTGGCACATTTCGCTGTCGAGCTGGCTGCGGGACTACCTGTTCATCCCCCTGGGTGGCAGCCGCGGCACGAGCTGGCAGACGAACCGGAACCTGCTGATCACCATGACGCTGGGCGGCCTCTGGCACGGGGCAAGCTGGACCTTCGTCATCTGGGGGGTGATCCACGGCCTGGTGCTCGTCGGCCACCGGTACTTCCGGACCTTCTGCCAGTCGAGGCCGAAGCTGAACGACGCGCTGCTCACCGCTCCCGGCACGGCGATTCGCATCGCGCTCACCTTCGTCACGGTCTCGCTCGCCTGGATTTTCTTCCGTGCCACAACCTTTAGCTGCGCGATGACCATGTTCAGCCGCATGTTCGTCAGGGCCCACGGGCTCGGCCCGCCGATGGCCAAAGACAGCCTGCTGGTGCTGACGGCGATCGTCATCGCAGCCCACGCGTTTGCCCTGAGCGGTGTCTGGAAGAAGTGGTCGGTGCGGATGCCGGCGCCGCTGCTGGGAATGAGCTACGCGGTGCTGTTGACCATTACGCTCGTGCTGGCTCCCGACGCGGGCAAAGCGTTCATCTACTTTCAGTTCTGAGGAGCGAACGAAAGACCGCTTCCGCAAAGCACGGGCAAGCGGAAGAAGAATGCGTGTAGTCGATGAGAGTCACCCGCCGAAGCGCGCCAGCCAGGCAACCGGGGCCGTCCCCGCGCCGCGTTCTCGCGCGCCGGGCGCAAGCGGTGCTCTCCTGTTGCCTGCTCGCGGCGATTGGGTTGCAAGGAATCCTGCATGTCGCCGTCGCCCACTGGCCGCAGATCCAGGACCCCGAGTATGGATTCAAGCTGGCACGTTTGCGGGAACAGCTCGCCGAAAAGCCCGACCGGCCGCTGATCCTGCTTTTCGGAAGCTCGCGGTCGGGCGTCGGCCTCGATCCCCGCCAGTTCGGGGTCGAGCAAACGGGCGACGCGTCGCCGCTGGTCTTCAATTTTGCCCTCTCTGGGGCGGGGCCGGTCCGGCACTTGATGCTGTTGCGAACGCTGCTGAATGAGGGCGTGCGCCCCCAGCGGTTGCTTCTGGAATTGCATCCGCTCTTCTTGAACCAGGGCTGCGGAGCGTTGCGAGAAGAGTGCCGCATCGACGTTCACCGCCTGGATCGAACGGCGATGGAAACGCTGGCCGACTATTCGCTTGATCCGCAGGTCACGCGCCGCCGTTGGTGGGAGGGGCGGTTGCTGATCGCACATGGCAACCGGCACGAACTGCTCGACTGCCTTCTGCCAAGGCTTTGTGCCCGATTCCCGCAGTACAACATCTTTCGCCAGATCAATTCCTGGGGTTGGCTGGCCTTCCCCAGCCGAGGCAGGAACGAAGAATCGAGGCGGAAACTGGTGGAACGCGCGCGTCTGGAATACCGCGATTCCTTTCCGAACTTCGTCGTCACGAGCGACCCCGATCGCGCTTTGCGCGAGATGCTCACCCTGTGTCGGCGGGAAGGGGTTGCCGTGACCATGTACCTCATGCCCGAAGGGAGCGAGTTTCGCAGTTGGTATCCGCCGGATGTGCGCCGGCAGGTGGAAGAGTATCTGGGGCAACTTAAACGTGAATACGCTTTCGATCTGTACGATCTAAGCAGTTCGATGCCCGACGAGTCGTTTGCCGACAGCCACCATCTGCTGCCTGAAGTGGTAGCCAGGTTCTCGACGAAATTTGCGATCGAAGTCATGGCCCCGGCGAGTCCGGATGCCGCGCCGATCGACGGAGGTTACGTGGCCGAACGATCGCCCGGAAATGCCGCAGGAAGCCGCCAATGAGCCAATCGCCTGCTTCAACGTCGCCTTTCGCTCCGCGAAAGGACGTCCTGTCGCGGAGCGAAAGGCGACCTTGCTGCCGGCCACGGCGCGCGCTGCTGTCGGCTTTCGCATTGTTCGCGACGCTGCAACTGGGCCTGTCGGTCGTCATGGACGAGTGGCTGCCGGTCTTGCACGATGCCGAGTACGGCTGCAAGCTGGCCCGTCTCAGACAGCGTCAGCGAGAGTGCCCGCGGCACTCTTTGATGCTGATACTGGGAAGTTCCCGTTCGGGCGTCGGGCTCGACCCGGAGTCGTTTCCCGCTCGCCAGGCGGCCGACGGGAGAGAGACGCTCGCCTTTAACTTCGCCATCACCGGCTGCGGGCCCGTGCAAGAGCTGCAGATACTCAAGCGGCTGCTGCGGCACGGCGTGCGCCCGGAACGACTGCTCATCGAAGTGCATCCGCTCCTCCTGCATCAGGAAATCGGCGCCAGCGAGGAATCGTGGCTCGAAGTGCGTCGCATGGACTGGCGGGACGTGATGCTGGTGAGCCAGTTTGCTTTCGACCGTCGGGGGCTAATCTGGCGCTGGTGCCGGACGCGCGTTTGCCCCTGGTATTCAAACCGGTTCCTGATCCTCAACCGGGTCGCTCGCGGCTGGCTCAGCGGCCAGACGAGATTTGACCCCTGGACCGGGGTGAGCCGCTACGGCTGGCTTCCCTATTTCAAGAGCGAGGTGACGCCGGAGGAATATCAGCGAGGCACCGAATTCGCGAAACAGGAATACGGGAGGATGTTTCAAGACTACCGGGTGACCGAGCCGGCCAACCGGGCTCTGGAAGCCTTGCTCGGGCTCTGCCGCCAGGAGGAGATTGACGCGGCGCTGTTCGTCATGCCCGAAGGGAGCCAGTTCCGCTCCGGTTACACGGCCGAAGCTCGGCAGCAATTGGACGATTACCTGGCACAGATCGGCCGGCGGTGGAACGTCCCCGTGTACGACGCCACGACCTGGTGCGGCGACGCGGATTTCTGGGACAGCCATCACCTTCTGTCGCGCGGGGCGACGAGTTTTTCGCGGCGATTCGGCCGGCAGGTTGTGGAAGAGTTTGTTTCGCGGCGCAGCCGCGCCGTGCAAATCCGCTGATGGCGACGTCGGAGCTTGCTTGCCGATACTAGACGGTGGCGAGCCGTCTCCGTGCGCGTGCCGCCCTTACCCCAGCCCTCTCTCGAAGGGAGAGGGAGTGTTAGTCGGCCAGCTCGAGGCGTCTTAGGGAACGCCCCAGCCGCTCCAGGCTGCGCGCGTGCAGCCGGCTGGCCCAAGCCTTGCTTATGCCGAGTCGTTGGCCGGCTTCTTGGAGGGTCAGTCCCTCAAAATAGGCGGCGCGAATGAGCTGCGACTCTTGCTCCGGCAGCGCTGAAACCAGCTCGTTTACGATGCGGCGCGCCTCGTCGCCCATTAACACGCCCGGCGGCAAGGGCCCGGAATCGACCAGCGAGATCTCGCCCCGCTCGTCGTCGTCGCGCGACGCCGATGCCAGGTAGGCCACCGCCAGGCTGCTCACGACGTCGCGAAACCAGCGGACGTCTTCGTCGACGGGCCGGTCGGCGGGGGGCGCATTGTCATTTTCCGAGGTCAGTAGTTCGTTGGCCCGCTGCGCGTAGCGCAGGCGCGCGTACTGCGCCCGGCTGAACCACGACATCTTCGACAACCCGTCGTAAATGGCGCCGCGAACGCGGTAGTAGGCATACGTGGTAAAAGAGCCGGTGCGCGCCGGATCGAAATCGCGGGCCGCTTCCGCCAGGCCAATCTGCCCGTATCCGATCAGGTCGTCGATTTCGACGCTCGATGGGAGCCCGCGGTGAATCTTCCAGGCGATCGAGCGGACCAGGCCCTGGCATTGTGCGATCAGTTCGTGGGGCGCATTCGCCGAGGCACTCATGGCTTCTTCTCGAGCAGGCTGTTCCACAAGGCCTCGAGTCGCTCGCGCGACGCGGAATCGTCGTACAACGTGCGTGCCAGCTCGGCCACCATCCCTTGCTTGGCTGCCGGTGGAAGCGACATGGCGGCAAGCTGAGGCGCCAGGATGGCGTCGATTAACTCCTCCAGGATCGGCTGTACGGTCAGGGCCTGATCGGGATAGCGGCGGGCAACCTGGGCCAGGGCAGCCAGCTCGTCGGCCACTTGCGGCCGCGGCTGATCGGGGCGGCGAAGCGTTTGCTGGAGAATCTCGTCGAGCAAGGGCAACCCGTCGGCGCCGGCTCGCTGTGCTTCCTCGCGAGAAGGAGCCGCACGTTCGTGTCCCTCGGGCGACTCAGATGCCGACGACATGGCAAGACTCCCTCGATGACCCCATTCAACGAGTATTTCCAAAATGCCGCAAGTAGAAGATCACTCCGACCGCCGCCAGCAGCACTGCATCGAGCGCGAAGCAGGCAAACGACAGGCGGCGGAACCAGGCGTCCTCGCGTAGGATGCTCGGCTGCCACTCGAGCTCTTCCTGTTCTTCCAGCAGGCGTTCAAAGACGCTCTGCGTGAAGGCTTGCGTCGCCTCGTTGGGGCCGGTGGCCGCGAAATAACATCCGCCGAAGAGAATCGACGACGCCCGGGCGCTCCGGTCCAGATCGTGGCCATAGCCGTCGGCCAGGATGCGATCGAGGCGCTTCTGGAAATCCCGGCGGATCTGACACAACAGCGTGTACAGCTTGCGGTTGCCGGGCGCCTTCTCGGGGCTGGTGAGCGAGTCCTTCTCGCGAAAAAGCTCGTAAATGAACAGCTCGAAAGCGCCGCACGCGTGTAAGCAGAGGGCGCCGAGTTGTTCGGGCGTCGCCTGGTCCCAAACCCTGAAACCCTTCCCAAATCGCTGCAGCCGGGCACGCTCGAAACCGACCCGACGAATCAGTTCGCGAAAACCGCTTTCGCGCTCCAGGCCTGTCACCAAAGCGATCGCCGGAAAGCGCAGCCGGAACGATTGCGCCAAGGTCGCCAGGTCGCCCTGTACGCTGGATTGGACCTCGGTGGCGTCGGAGCCGCCCCGCAAAATGACGTTGTACGGCAAGAGCGTCAGCAGCCCGTTGATGGGGCAGTACGGCTGCCTTGCGCGGCGGATAAGCTGGCACAGGTAACGAAGCCGCAGCGGCTGGGCTTCTCGATCCTCGCGAGACAGCTTGATCGGCATCTTGTCCAGCGCGGCGGGCTCGGGCGAGGCCGCGCCCGGCGCCGCCGCGTTCTCGCCGACGAGCATCATCGTGCCACGGTAGTCGGGCCGGCCTACCGGACCTGGAGCTGGCGCCGGTGCGGCCATGGGAGGGGGGGTGGCAATTGTCTCACGAATGTCCGGCACCTTTACTTCCATCGTCCCGCCGTGAGGGTTGAAGGGCGCGGCGCCAACCGGGGTGGGAGCTGGAGCTAATTGCCGCTTCCTCTCCTCCTCCACCACGCTTTCACCCAAGGTGGCCACCTTGCTCAGGTTCCCGACCTCGCTGGCCACAAGGTAAATGGCCTTATCGGTGGCATACCAGTGCAGCGCTGCGGAACCTTGCGGAAAGGGACCAAAGGAGAGGCTCAGGCGGGCTGCCTCGAACAGCTTGCGTTCATGCACTTCGCCCGAGGAACCAATCGCCAGAAAGAGCGGCAGGCGGGTCAGTTCCAGCCCGTTTCGCTCCAACTCGGCCAGCCCGGCGTTCCAGGCCCGGTCGATGTCCTCGAAGGCCGACGTCTCTCCCTCCAGCCAGAGCTTCAACACTGGGTACGCCACGATGGGAATGACGATGGCCAGCACAGAAGCCGCCAGAAGCTTGCCGAACCGCGCCGACCAGACCTGATCGGGCGATTTCCAGGCGTCCCAGGCGACAGCCACCACCACCACCAACAGAAAAATGGCCAGCAGGATCGAGATTCTGGCGGCCAGCGACAGTCCCAAGAGACGCCGCGGCGTGGCGATGATTCGTTGCGGCGAGGTCACCAGCACCCGCAACGGCGTCAAGAGAAGTTGGAAGAACTGCTGGATGTACTGCATTCGTTTATCGCGACCCTATTTGAGCACGAACATGGCGCCCACGAGCAGGGCCCCCAGCGCCGCCGCCAGCATCGATGAGCCGATGAAAAGCGCCTGGCCGGTCAGAGGGGGCGCTCCCGGCCCGACCGCTCCGCCACTGTGGATCGGCGGACGGGGAGAGCCCCGGATCGCCATCGATATCTGTTGGGCCCATCTTTCGATGGTCGGGGGCAGTTCCATTTCTTCCGCTTGGTGCTGGCCGTCGAGCCCGGCGTACAGCCCCCGAAAACCGAGGACGACCCCCAGATAGTAGACTTCTAGGGCGTTGAAATAGCCCCGCGAGTGTGCCTCTTTAGCTCGCTGGTAGAACTCATGGAACCGCTGGCGTGAGCGAAACAGCTCCTGCTCCAGCGTGTTGTTCTTCCACCAGTCGCCGCCTTCCCACTCCGGATCGACCAGCATCTCGTCGATCCAGGCAACCAGCCCGTATTTGGCCAGCGTCCACTCCGGCGATTGACCGACGGCACTCTCCGCCTGGTCGAGAAAACCGCGGATGTGGGCGGCCTCATCGGGGGGGGAAGGGTTTTCGCCCGCCGCGATCCGTTCCTGCAACCGAAGCACGCGAAGGAAGACCGGGTCGACCGCTTTGGCGAATTCGGGCGTCATGTTCTCGATGGCACGGCGAAAAGGGCAAACTGCAGGGCAATCCGCTTGCCACGGTAGTTGACCACCAGCGTTCGGTCATCCCCGCTGCCGCTCTTGTTCACCAGGCTGTCGCGAAACCTCATGGCCAACGTCTGCGTGTCTTGCACGTCCTTCCAGGCTGCGTTCTGCCGCGTCACTTCATAATACATCCAGCCCCGAACGGGCAAGGGCGCTGGTGTGCGGTCGAGAGAAACGAGCAGCAAACCCTCGCGTCCCTGTTTAAAGATGATCTCCACCTGGTTCGCGCTGCCCAGTTTCCAGTCGAGCTGACCGGCGCCGGTTAGCAGCTCGCGGCACTCGATCTCAGAGATATCGCTCGTGGCGACGCCCACGTACCATCTCCAGTCGGGATTGAGCCAGACCGGCTTGAGCGACACCTGCATGCCCAATCCGGCCCGCACGAAGTACCGCTGCTCCCAGGCATGCTCGACGATGGCGTTCAGCAGGTCGTAGATGTGTTCCTTGACCCAGGCAAAGATGCCGGCGAGATCGTCGTGGTCGTAGTGAGGAACTTCCGGGGCTCGCCGCTCGCGGCCGAAAATAGAGAGCTTTCCCACCAGGCGGCAAAGCTCCGTGTAAGCCACGAACGGATGGACGCCGCGGGCGAACGTCAGCACGCCGAGCGTGGCGTAGCTCTCGTTGAGCTGGGCGAGCATCCACAGACGGTCCAGGTCGCCCGGCTCCTGGCTGGCCAACGTCAGGCCCCGGTTGAGTACCTGTTCGCTGAGCAACTGCAGCTTGTTCCCCACCACGTCGTAGATCGCGCGGATTTCGCGGGCCAGCGGCGGCCAGGCATCGACGGCCAAAAGCGGCGGGATGTACACAGTAAACTGGGGGGTCGCGTTGTTCGGGCCGGCCCGCTCCAATTCGGCGATGGGCAGGTACTCGTAGCCTGCGCGGGGCTGTGACGAGAGAAGCAGCTTCGTATTCAGCCGTCGGAGCCGCACCTCTTGGTCGTTGCCACCCCGGCTCTCGTCCTGCAGGGTGATCTCCGATTCGTGGTAGCGGTGCAATTCGTGGTCGTCTGCGTCGGAAGGCAGAGCAACGTTGGGTGTGCCCAACTTGAGCTTGGGCACCGCCAGATAGACCTGCAAACGGGCGCTAACGTCGAATGCCTGCTGCAAGTCGACCCGCTCCAGCGTGGATTCCAACTCCTGAATGGCCGTCTTTAGCTCGATTCGGTCTGATTCTTGGTCGGCGCCAAGCGACACCAGCGTGCCGTCCCTCAGCCGCGCGTCGCAGCGGTGGACCTCGAACTGGAAGTTGACCAGCGCTTCCTTGCTGTAGTCCAGCGTGCGCAAGCCATAGTTGTACTCATGGTCCCACTGCTCGGAGGTGTGGCTGACCTCCGCCCAGTACCGGTCCGCGGCCTGCAAGTGATGCGGCCGCAAGAACATCCCTTCCGACCAGTGAACGGGGAGATTACGCATGAACCTTCGTCTAAGCCAACGGTGAAATGCCGACGCTGCCCTGAACCGTTATATAGTAATGCAACTGTTTCGGCATTCCCAGAGCGGATAAGTAGGGCGGGACGAGCGAAGCAAGTCCCACCGGTGCGCGTATGAGCGGCGAACGACCCAACCCCAGCCATCGCCGTTGGCGGGACTCGCTTCGCTCGTTCCAGCCTACAAATCTCCGCTACAAATCTTCGCCGCGCGCGACGAAACGGTATCCGGCTCCGCGAACGCTCAGAAAGTGCTTCGGTTTGGCCGGATCCTCCTCAAAATACTTGCGCAGGCGCATCACAAAGTTGTCCACGGTGCGCGTCGTCTCGATGTAAGGCTGCCGCCACACGCGCTCCACCAGCTCGTTGCGGCTGATCACCCGCCCCTCATTCTCGATGAAGTAACGCAGCAGGTTCATTTCCAGCGGGGAAAGCCGTATCTCTTCGTCGCCGACCGTCGCCTCGTAGGTGTCGAAGTTGATTTTCGCCCGGCCGAACTGGTAGATCTCGCTGGTGCGAGGCTGGCTGCGCGATCGGCCCAAAAGGTTGCGGACCATGGCCAAAAGCTCGTCCAGCTCGAACGGCTTCTGCAGGTATTGGCTGGCGCCCACCTCATAGCCACGGATGCGGTCTTCGGAGAGCGTTCGCGCGCTGAGCATGAGCACGGGAACTTCGTTGCCGTCCCGGCGCAAAGCGTCGCAAACCGCGTAGCCGCTCATGCCCGGCAGCATCAGATCGAGGATCACCAGGTCGACCCCTCGAGGATCGCGCTCGAAGGCCGCTAGCGCCGTGGGTCCGTCGGCGGCGACGCTGACCCGATAGCCCTCGCCTTCGAGGTTGAACTTGATGCCGAACGCCATGTGAGCGTCGTCTTCGACGATCAAGATGTGTTTCTGCTCTTCCGCCATGAGTCTCGTCTGCTCCGTCTCGCCGACATGATAACCGGCAGGTCGGTCACTCTTCTTCGCTCGCGCCGCGGGTCAGGGTGGGCTGAAGAGTCTCCTGGCTGAGAGAGGTTGGCATAGGCCGGGCGGGCTGGCCCACTTCGGTCGGCGAGACCTCGTCGGCAAACATCCGCTCGTGACCGGGTAGCTCAACCTCGAAAATCGTCCCGCTCTGCGTGCCGCGGCCGCGCACGCTCACCTTTCCCTTCATGCGGCGGACAAGAGTGCGGACAATGTACAGTCCCAGCCCGGTTCCCGACTGCGTCCGCTCGAGTTCGCTCCCCAGGCGGACGAACCGGCCAAAAATCTTGCGGCGCAGCTTGGCCGGGATGCCCGGCCCGTTGTCGCTGACGCGCGTCACGACCGAGCCCCGGCCGTTTGACCACGACTCGACTCTCACCTGCGGGTGGGGCATGGAGTATTTCACGGCGTTGTCGAGCAGGTTGCGAAACACGATTTCCAGGTCGACCGGGCGGGCAAACACAATTCCAGGCGCTACGTCGAGCTCGATCGTCTCGGCGGGGAGTCGATGCCGCAAACAGACCGTGCTGGCGCAGCTTTGTAATACGTCGGCCAGCGAGACGCCGACAACCTCGGCCGGTGGATTTACCTGCTCGAGCCGGGCCGCGTCGAGCATGTGGTTGATGAGTGTATCAAGCCGATCGAGATCTTCCAGCATCGATTGATAGAACTCGAGCTGCTGCGCCTCGCTGACGGTGCGCCGGCTGAGCGTTTGCAAGTACAGCTTCAGCGAGGCGATTGGGCTCTTCAACTCGTGCGTGACGCTGTCGATAAAATTGGCTTGCCGCTGATTCAGGCTGATCTGCTTGACGGCGATCGTCAGATAAAGGACGACCCCGATCAGAACCAGCGCCAAGAAGGTCGTGCCCACCGCCAGCAGCGTGGCGGAACTGAGCGCAAGAACCACCCAGCCGATCATGAGTGCCACGAGGAGCACGATCATGATCACGGCCAGCGTGATGGGCCAGCCTACGCTTCGTCGTCGCGACATTTCGGGTCTGCCTGCTGCAACGGTTCGTTTTCTCCACAACAATTCTACACGATGTCACGCGGGCGAGCGGAAGGCGTCAGCCTCCCGGCTGTGCGGTCCGATCGCCCCAACACTGCGGGCGGCGCTGGGCGAGGAACTCATTAGGACGCTGCCCCGTCCGGCTCGCCAGATTCGGGTTTTAGCTCGTCGGTCGGTGCGAGGGGCGGGCACGGCTCGTATACTCATAGGAGAGGAGAACCCAATGTCGTTCGTCCGCATCGTCTACTACAGCGCTCTGGCTGGGGGCTGGGGTGCTTTTGTCGGCTGGTTGCTGGCCGAGATTCTCTTCTTTCGTGCCGGGCAGGCCAGCGGGTCGGTCCAAGCCGCCGCCGTGGCGGCGCTGGTCGGAGGCGCGGTTGGCCTGGGACTGAGCGTGGTGGCGGGATTGGCTAACGGCCGGCTGTCGCAGATTGCCATGCGCGCCCTTCCGGGCATCGTGACGGGCGGATTCGGCGGCGCCTTGGGTGGGTTCGTCGGCAACCTGCTCTACCAGTTCTTACCGTCACTCGGCCGATCTCCGGGCTGGATGATTGTCGGCATCGGCATCGGTATGGTCGAAGGAGTTTATGAGCGCTCGGCGAGCAAGCTCCGCAACGGCCTGATCGGCGGCGCGCTGGGGGGCCTGCTGGGAGGAGTTCTGTTCGACCCCATTCAGAATCACTGGGCCGCGCACGGTTCCGGCATGTCGAGCCGGGCGATCGCCTTCGTGATCCTTGGTCTGGCGATCGGTCTGCTCGTCGGGCTGGTGCAAGTGGTTCTCAAGGACGCCTGGCTGACCGTGCTCGACGGGTATCGGCCCGGACGCCAGTTGATCCTCAGCCGGCAGGTGACGGCGCTGGGACGCGGCGACCATCTGCCCCTGCCGTTTATCGGTCCGATGAACGCGGGAATCGAGGCCGAGCACGTGCGGATCGTCCGGCAGCCGAACGGCTCCTTTGCCGTTGAAGACAACCATTCTCAGACCGGCACGCGGCTGAACAACCAGCCGCTCTTGCAGCCGGCCGCGCTGAAAGACGGCGACGTCATCAAGTTCGGAACGAACTTCGTGCGGTTCAACGAACGCCACCGCAAGAAGGGGCAGGAACCGCTGACGACCGCCTTTCAGGGGCAGGTGCGGACGGCGCCGCCTCCGCCCCCGTTGCGCAAGCCGCCCGCCCCCTCGGCAGACGGCGGGCTTAAACCGGCGGGAGCACAGCCCAAACCGGCCGCCGCGCCGGTCAAACCGGCCGCGCGCTCGCCTTCGCCCGGTACGATTCCGCCCCCTCCGCCGCCACGGAAGAAAAAGTAACTTGTAGCCCAGTCCAGGTGTTATGGAACGTCGTTCGGGGTCGTTACAGATTGTCGTCGATGCGTGTCTTGCGGCCGGCCTGGTCCTGGTACTGGCCGTGGTGTTTGCCGTCGACCGGCAGACGTCGACGGGCCAGACGGGGGCGAGCCAGGTCAAGCTCGAAGAAATCAAAACGCCGGAAGAGTCCCAACCGGAGCAACCGCAGCGCAAGCTGCGGCTCGGTGTGACGCCGCCAGCGGGCGGGTGGGACGACATGGCGAAGCTGCTCGACAGCCTCGGCGAAGGCTACGAGTATCAACGTTTTCCGCTGGAAGATTTTCGCGATGCGAAGAAGATTGCCGAGTACGACGTCATTTTTCTGACCTGCTCCGGACTGCCCTTGAGTTGGCTCGGCGAGCGAATCGGAGCAAGCGAACGGCCGGGAGCCGAAACTTACGAGGGCAACGAAAAAGTCTTACAGGAAGTGGCCAATAATCTGAAGGATTTCGTCGAGCGTGGCGGCACACTCTACGCTTCCGACAAGCATTACATGCTGGTCGCTCGGGCGTTCCCCGAAATCGCGCAAACCGCCAGCGCGCTGGAAGGCAAGAAACAACATGTGAACGCCGAAGTGATCGACCCCGGTTTGCGCGAGTTGATCAGCGGAGAAATGCCGCTCGACTTCGATCTCGACGGCTGGTTTCCGGCCGCCTTCCAGGGCGAGGGAGTTACCGTCTACATGCGCGGGCGGTATCAAACCGAAGCGGGAGGAGAACAACAATCGCCGCTCCTGGTTCGGTTTCCGGTGCATGACGGCACGGTCATCTTCACGTCTTTCCACAACGAAAAACAGAACAGTGAGACGGAGTTGAAGCTGCTGCGATACCTGGTCTTCTCGGCGGTGACGGCCGAAGTGGAAACCAAGGTGCAGCGCACGATGGTGCAAGGGGGCTTTTCGCCCGCCAAGAAAAACCTGTTCAGCGCCTCGGCCGGCCAACCGTCGGCCACAAGCGTGTACCACGCCGACAAGCCGGGTCATTTGCAGTTTGTGCTCGGATTTCAGAACGCCGGCGCTGAGCTCAAGCTGACCGTCGTCGGGCCCGACGGCAAACAGCACGAGCAGCAAGGAACGAGCACGATCACCATCGACTTGCCCGCCGCCGCCGCCGGCGACTGGAACTACACCGTGACCGCCATCAAGCTGCCGAACGAGAATTTTCCGTTCACCGTGACGGTGGGACAGAAGTAACTTCCCTCTCCCGCTGAGAGCGCCAGCGTGGGCTGATGAGTCTGGCCCCTGCGGGGTCGATAGCGGCACCGCTGAAGCAGGAATCGGCCCGCGCGTGACCGGTGGCCTCACTAGGCGATTCAAGCAACAGAGCGTGGCCCGTAAAGCGGCGTAAGTTATCAGACGGGGCCAGGGTGAGGGCAGTCAGAATAGCGATCGGCATCGCCTCCCGCGACTTCGGCCGCTTGTCAGGCAGCGGCGCAGTAACGAACAATGCGGGTAGACCGTTCTCGTCCAATAAATCGCCCTCACCCTGCCCCCTCTCTCAATCCTTCATGGCCATTGATCCTGTATGCCACATGGAGGTCGATGAAGCGACGGCGCTTCGTGCCGAGCGCGACGGCCAAACCTGGTACTTCTGCTGCGAGCATTGCCGGCAAAAATTCCTGGGACCGCACGAGCCAGGCGGCGCGCCGTTGGTGCAATTGCATGGCATCCAACATTCGCCGGCCGGACAGGACCGCGGAAAAACAGCGGCGCGATATTTCTGCCCGATGTGCGCGGGCGTCGAAAGCGATCGGCCGGGGAACTGCCCGAAATGCGGCATGGCGCTCGAGCCCTCGTCCCCCTCAGAGCGCAAGACGATCTACACCTGCCCGATGCACCCGGAGATCCAGCAGGACTCGCCCGGCTCCTGCCCGAAGTGCGGCATGGACCTCGAGCCCAAGGTCATTGGCGCCGAGACCGACGACGGCGGCGAACTGCGGTCGATGTCGCGCCGCCTTTGGTTCGCAATCGGACTCGGGCTGCCCGTGGTGCTCTTGGCCATGCTGCCGATGGCCGGCGTGCCGTTGGAACACTGGTTGTCGGGCCAGGTTATTCGCTGGGTTGAGCTGGCGCTGAGCACGCCCGTGGTTCTCTGGGCTGGATGGCCTTTCTTCGAGCGCGGCTGGCGATCGATCGTAACGCGGAACTTGAACATGTTCACGCTGATCGCGCTGGGCACGGGGACCACCTACGCCTACAGCCTCGTCGTCACGCTTTTTCCCGGCTTGGTGCCGGCGGAGTTCCATGAGCACGGCCAGGCGCCGGTTTACTTTGAGGCGGCCGTGGTCATCGTCGCGCTGGTGCTCTTAGGCCAGGTTCTGGAACTCAGCGCCCGACGCCGAACGGGAAGCGCCATCCGCGAGCTCTTGGCCCTTGCTCCGCCGACGGCCCGGCTCATCGTCGACGGCTCCGAGCGCGAGGTGCCGTTGGACCAAGTTCGCGAGGGCGATTCGCTGCGGGTCCGGCCCGGGGAAAAGATTCCCGTCGATGCCGACGTGCTGGAAGGATCGAGCCGGGTTGACGAGTCGCTGATCACCGGCGAGCCGATGCCGGTGGAAAAGCGGCTGACAGACGAGGTGATCGGCGGCACGGTCAATACGACCGGAACGCTCGTCGTTCGTGCCAAGCGGGTTGGGGACGAGACGGTGCTGGCTCAGATCGTGCGCATGGTGGCCGAAGCCCAGCGCAGCCGGGCGCCGATTCAGCGGCTGGCCGACGTGGTTGCCGGCTACTTCGTGCCGGCCGTGGTGCTGGTCGCGCTCGCGACGTTCGCCGCCTGGGCCTGGTTTGCCCCAGCGCAGCCGGCGTTTGCTTATGCCCTGATCAACGCCGTGGCGGTACTGATGATCGCCTGCCCCTGCGCGTTGGGCCTGGCGACGCCGATGTCGATTATGGTCGGCGTGGGCCGCGGCGCCCGCGAGGGGGTGCTGATCAAGGACGCCGCGGCGCTGGAAGCCATGGAACGGGTTGATACGATCGTCATCGACAAAACGGGCACGCTCACGTTGGGGCGGCCCAAGGTGACGCAAGTCTTGCTAGTCGGCGGCCGCTCCGAAGAGGACGCGTTGCGGCTGGCCGGATCCGTCGAGCAAGCGAGTGAACACCCGCTCGGGCGAGCGATCGTCGAGCAAGCTCACGAGAGCGGGATCGAACTGGTTCAAATCGGCGATTTTGAGGCGGTCACCGGGCGCGGCGTGCAGGGCCGCACGGGGGACGAATGGGTGCGCGTCGGCAATCGGGCCTTCCTTGAGGAACACGGAGTGCAGGGCTTCGACTTGGCGGAATCCCAAGCGGAAAACCTGCGTTCCCAGGGTGCAACGGTCATGTACGTCGCCGTCGACGAGCAACTTGTCGGCATCTTCGCCGTCAGCGACCCGATCAAGCCCACCACGGCCGGCGCCGTGCGATCGTTGCACGGAATGGGGCTGAAAGTCGTCATGCTGACAGGCGACGAGGAGCGCACGGCGAAGCACGTCGCCGAGCAACTGGGCATCGACGATTTCGAGGCGGCGCTGACGCCGCAGGGAAAGCACGATCGCATTGAGCGGTTGAAGACACAGGGGCGAAAGGTGGCCATGGCGGGGGACGGCATCAACGATGCCCCGGCCCTCGCGGTGGCCGACGTGGGAATCGCCATGGGAACCGGCGCCGACGTGGCGATTGAGGCGGCGGACATGACCCTCCTGCGGGGCGACCTGGCGGGAATCGTTACGGCCGTCGCGCTGAGCCGGCGCGTGATGCGCAACATCCGCCAGAATCTCGTCTTCGCCTTCGTCTACAACCTGCTCGGCGTGCCGGTTGCGGCCGGCGTGCTCTACCCGTTTTTCGGCATCCTACTCAGCCCGATGATCGCCGCCGCCGCGATGAGCTTCAGCTCCGTCTCGGTGATCACCAACGCCCTGCGGCTGCGCCGTTTACGACTGGGCTGATCCGACTGCTGCCGTCTCCCTCGGCCCCTGGGAGAGGGCGTCTCTCGCAAAGCGAAATGCGACGCTAGGCCTTGCCTGCCGCCAGCATCTTGCGAAATTCGCCGAAAAGATAATCGCTGTCGTGTGGGCCCGCGGATGCCTCGGGGTGATACTGGACGCTGAAAGCTGGAAGACCGCGATGCCGCACGCCTTCGATCGTGTCGTCGTTCAGATTGCGGTGCGTCACCTCCAGTTCGGGCGGCAGTGACGACTCCTCAACGGCGAAACCGTGGTTCTGGCAGGTGATCTCGACCGTGCCGCGCTGCTCGTTCAGCACGGGCTGGTTTGATCCGCGATGGCCGAACTTGAGCTTGAATGTTTTTGCCCCACAGGCCAACGACAAAAGTTGGTGACCCAGGCAAATGCCGAAGACGGGGGCTTTGCCCAGCACACCCCGAATCGTCTCGATCGCGTAAGTCAAAGGTTCAGGGTCGCCCGGGCCGTTGGAAAGGAAAATGCCGTCAGGCCGCTGGGCGAGCACTTCATTCGCGGTACACGTGCCCGGCAGAACCGTCACGCGGCAGCCTAGTGAGCGCAGATGCCGGGCAATGTTCCACTTCATGCCGTAGTCGAGCGCGACGACATGGGGGAAAGAGGCTTCGTCGTGCGCCGCCGTGCCCGCCGGCCCCAGCTTCGACCAGGGGCTGAGCCGTTCGTTCCACGCCGTCCGTTCCGCCGGCACAACCTCCCGCACCAGGTCGCGGCCCACCAGCCCTGGGCTGGCCTGGGCCTTGGCCACGAGGCTCTGGTCGTCGAGGTCGAGGGTTGACAGCACTCCCTTCATGGCCCCGCGGTTGCGAAGGCGTCGTACCAGGGCTCGCGTATCAATCCCGGCAAGGCCGACGACGCCGGCCGCCGCCAGGTAGTCGTGCAACCCGCCGGAAGCCCTGAAGTTGCTCGTCTCGCGGCTGAGCTCCCGAACGACAAAACCGGCCAGGTGCGGCCTGGCGCTCTCTACGTCTTCGGCATTGACGCCGTAGTTGCCGATTTCCGGGTAGGTCATCGTCACGATTTGCCCCCGGTAACTCGGGTCGGTCACGATCTCCTGGTATCCCGTCATGGACGTGTTGAAACAAACCTCGCCGTCCACTTCGCCGGCTGCTCCAAATGAGATCCCCGTATAAACCGTACCGTCCTCAAGGGCGAGCTTAGCGGGTTGCGTCATTGAGTCGTAAGTCCCGGTTCTGCGGGCGGAGGGTTGGTGCCTAAAGTATTTCGCCGGCCTTGCCCGATACCCCTTTACGGCTGTGGGTCTCCGGGCGAGGCAAACCGAAGGTTTGTTAAGTCCGGACAGCCTCTGATGAGGGCCCTTGTACCGGCGAACAAGGGCCCTCAATTTTTTTGCGCCGTGGAAACCGGCCCGGAGGAAGTATATCGGTTGGGCGGCCGTTTTCTACCCGCCCACCTTGCTCTCTCTGCCGGAGATTGAGCTCTCGCGCCCGACCACCGCCTCCGGCCGAATCTTGGAGCCGTTTCCGACGGCCTCACCGTAATTGCGGCTCTCGTGGTCCAGGCAGCGTCCGATTTGCCGAACCGCTTGCCGCAAGCGGTTTTCGTTCTCGACCAGCGCCATGCGTAGGTAGCCCTCGCCGGCCGGTCCAAAACCGCTGCCGGGGCTTGCCGCCACGTCGGCTTCTTCGAGCAGTTTCATGGCAAACTGCATGGTGTCCATTCGCCGCCGCCAGACTTCAGGAATTTTGGCCCAGACGAACATGCCGGCGCGCGGGGGCGTCATCTCCCAACCGATGCGGCGCAAGCCCTCGCACAGCACGTTGCGCCGCTTCTGGTAGATCGCCGCCTGTTCTTCGACGGCCGCCTCCGTGTGCCGCAGGGCGACGATGGCGGCAATCTGGATAGCCTGGAACATGCCGTAATCGTAATACGCCTTGATCGTGGAGAGCGCCTTGAGCATCTCCGCGTTGCCCGAACAGTAGCCCACGCGCCACCCCGCCATGTTGTATCCCTTGCTCATGGTGGTGAATTCGACGCCTACGTCGATTGCGCCGGGGGCGGCGAGGAAACTGGGGGGCTGGTAGCCCTCAAAGGCCACGTCGGCGTAGGCCAGGTCGCTGATGACCATGAAGCCGTAGCGTTTCGCCAGCTTCACCACCTCAACGTAGAATTCCGGCTCGACCGTCACGGTCGATGGGTTGTGCGGATAGTTGATGATGAGCAGTTTGGGCTTGGGATAAAGCCGCTCGCATGTTTGGGCGATGTTGGAAAGAAACCGCTCGCTGTCGGCCACTTCCAAGGCGATCGCGTTGCCCGAGGCAAGGGCCACGGCGTAAACGTGCACGGGGAAATAAGGCGCCGGCACGATCGCCGTGTCCCCCGGCCCCATCAGGGCCAGACACATGTGGCTGAAGCCTTCCTTCGACCCCAGGCAGACGACGATCTCCCGTTCCGGATCGAGCCTGACGCCGTACTTCCGGTAGTATTTGCTCGCCACCTCGCGCCGCAGGTTGAGGATGCCGATCGACTGGCTATACCCGTGGTTGCGCGGGTCGCGGGCGGCTTCGACCAGTTTTTCGATGACGACTTCTTGCGGCGGTTCGGCCGGGTTGCCCATACCCAGGTCGATCACGTCGTCGCCGGCGCGCCGTTTCTGGTAGAGGATGGCGTTGATTCGCCCGAACAGGTAGGGGGGCAGACGGTGCATGCGGTCGGCCAAGACAACCTTGAATGGCTCGTTTGAGCCGTGGTGTTCGGAAGAATGTGTCATGGCGAACGGTACATCCGATCAGATAAGGTGACGGCTCGTTTAGATCCCTTGATTCTCGGAGGATGGCCTTTCCGGGCCGTCGTTTTTGCGACGGGACGGCCTGGCAGGCCCGTTTCTCCGGCGTTCGTTGCCCTGGATGGGCGCCGCAGTATTCAAAGATACTCTCGTTCGAGAGGGAGGGGAACGGCCCGACCCTATTCCTCCAAATCGATCTCGCGGCGGGCTAGGGCCGCCAGAAACTGACGGTTGCTCTCCAGAAGGCCGTCCAGGCCGGTCAACTCCTCGACGGTGTGCCAATGGAACGACTCAACCTCGGCCGGTGACGGCCGCGGCGACGCATCGGTGCCCAATCGGACGAGCCACCAGAAGAGTTCTACCCGCCAGGGCGTCAGCGACCACCAAACCTGCCGCACGGGGACGACATCGACGTTGAGTTCCTCCTTCAACTCGCGAACGATTGCCGCTTCGTTCGATTCCCCGGGTTCGATGCCCCCGCCCGGAAAACAGTAGGCCCCCGGCGCCACCACGTGCTGCGAACGGCGGATAACAAGCAGTCGGTCGGACTGGCGGATGACGGCCACGGCCCCGCGACGAACGACGGAAGAATCGGACATAGGTCGAAAAACGCCCCCGTTTTCTGGGAGACGCACTGGCGGATGCGTAATCAGGGCAACTTCGGAAAGGGCCCTGGACGACCAAATATAGACGACAAAGTGCCACCATGGCCCGGGGGCCCCGCGATGAAACCGGAGCCCCGAGTGGCCTGCTCCTCCAGGCGTTCCTAAAAACCTTGCCGAGAGGGCCTTGAAGCCTTTGGCATCTTAGGCTTATACTCAGTCGCTTTGGATCGACCAGCAGAACGGAATGAACAGCGGCCATGAAAGTACGCGCCAGCGTCAAACGCATTTGCGAAAACTGCAAGCTCGTCCGACGACGCGGAGTAGTGTACGTCGTGTGCAGCAATCCCCGTCACAAACAGCGACAGGGTTGATGAATCGAGCAACCGGGGTGAGCACCGGCAGGCTTGAAGGCTACGGGGTTGATCAACGGATGTGGGATCGGCCGCCCGACGAAGCGCAGGAGCCCGCTGAGGTGCAGAATCCGGTTGAGCGTGGGTCTTGGCCATCCTGTTTGTGATTGACGTCGAGTCGTCGCCGACCAAAGTTCAAGGAGTTACTTGTTATGCCGCGTCTCTTGGGTGTCGACATTCCGAATGATCGGCCCGCGGTGATTTCATTGCAATATCTTTACGGCGTGGGGAAGAAGGTGGCGCGCGAGTTGTGCCACAAGGCGGGGATCGACCCGGCCATTCGCGCCCGCGATCTGGCCGAAGACGAACTGGCGCGTCTGGCGGCCCTGCTGGATAAGGACTACGTCGTTGAAGGCCAGTTGCGAAGGCAGGTCGCCCAGAACATCTCGCGGCTGAAGGACATTAACTGTTATCGCGGCATCCGTCATCGCCGCGGGTTGCCCGTTCGCGGGCAGCGGACTCGGACGAACGCCCGCACCCGCAAGGGCCCCAAGAAGACGGTTGCCGGCAAGAAGGGCGTGAAGGATCTGAAGTAGCGATCTGGAAGTAGGGAATCGAATCAGTGGCTAAGACGAAGCGACGCAAGGTTCGCCGCAATGTGACGCTGGGTGTGGCGCACATCAAGGCGACGTTTAATAACACGACGGTGACGATCACCGATACCAAGGGCGACACGCTCTGCTGGGCAAGTGCGGGCACGTGCGGCTTCAAGGGGAGTCGTAAGAGTACCCCCTTCGCGGGCCAATGCGCGGCGCAGCAGGCGGCCGAAAAAGCGGCCAAGTTCGGCGTTAAGGAAGTGGAGGTGCGGGTCAAGGGACCGGGTAGCGGTCGGGAGAGCGCCATCACCGCCCTGCAATCGGCCGGCATTACCGTGAAGAGCATCGAAGACGTGACACCACTGCCGCACAACGGCTGCCGCCCCCCAAGAAAACGCCGCGTTTAAGCGGCACGGGTGAGTCCCCCTTGGATGGCGTCACACGGCTCGCCCCCCGGCCGCCGTGACGCACTTGGTGTCTGGGTGACTTGCCAGGTAAGTGAATTTGTCGGCGGTGAACATATTCGCGTGACCGCACGGGAGGCGTGACACGGTGTGATGCGTGGCACGGCATGACGCGTGACGGTCAAGAAACTTCCATCTTTGAACCCCAATAGTTGAAATTGAATGGCTCGTCATACTGGACCTGTCTGCCGCCTTTGCCGTCGCGAAGGAATGAAGCTGTTTCTTAAGGGAACGCGCTGCGACACCCCGAAATGCGGCATCGAGCGGCGCGACACCAACCCCGGCATGCACAACCAGCGCCGCGGCAAGCTGACCGACTACGGCCTGCACCTTCGCGAGAAACAGAAGGTGAAGCACTACTATGGCATTCTCGAACGCCAGTTCCGCCGCTACTTCGCAGAGGCGCAGCGGTCGAAAGGGAACACCGGTGCGACGCTGATGAGCCTGCTGGAACGCCGGCTTGATAACGTGGTGCACCGGCTCGGTTTTGCCGAGAGCCGTGCCCAGGCCCGGCAGTTGGTCGCGCACGGCCACATCACGGTCAACGCCCAGCGCGTCAACATTCCTAGCTTTCTGCTCAAGGCCGGGGACGTGATCCGCGTGAAGAACCGCACCAAGAGCTTGCGGGCGGTGCAAGCCAACATGTCGGTCAACCATCGGCCCGTTCCCGATTTTCTCTCGCTGGCGGAGGGGCCGATCCCCGAAGGGCGCGTCTCGCGCTTGCCCGAGGATTTCGACGTCTCCATTCCGGTTCAGACGCAATTGATCATCGAGTTGTGCTCCAAGTGAGCGCGTGACCGTCTTTTTTTCGCTGGAGGGTTCTCATGCGGATTCGTTGGCGTGGGCTTGAACTGCCCAGTCTCGTGACGTGCGACCGGGCGACGCTGAGCCCGACCTACGGTAAGTTCGTGGCCGAGCCGTTCGAGCGAGGTTTTGGCACGACAATCGGCAACAGCTTGCGCCGAATTTTGCTGTCGAGCCTGGAAGGGAGCGCCGTCACCCAAGTCAAAATCCACGGCTCGCAGCACGAGTTTACCACGCTTCCCGGCGTCGTCGAGGATGTGACCGACATCGTGCTCAACATCAAATCGCTTGTGGTCAAGAACCACAGCGAAAGCACCAAGGTGATCCGCATCGAGAAGCGGAACAAGGGGCTGGTGACGGGCGCCGACATCAAGGCCGACGAAGCGGTCGAAGTGATCAACAAGAACCACGTCATCGCCACCCTCACCGAGGATGTGCCTTTCGAGGTGGAGATGGTGGTCGAAAACGGCCGCGGTTACGTGCCGGCGACCGAACACAGCCCGAACGTCGAGATCGGCATTATTCCGGTCGACGCGGTGTTCAGCCCGGTTGTGCGCGTGCGTTACGACATCGAGGAGACGCGCGTCGGACAGAAGACCAACTACGACAAGCTGACCCTGGAGATCTGGACCAACGGCTCCGTCGGGCCCGAGATGGGCATGGTCGAGGCGGCGAAGATTTTACGCAAGCACCTCAACCCCTTCATCCAATATGCCGAATTGGGACCGCAAGTGTTTGGCGACGGTCGGAGCAGCGCCCCAGCCTTGTCAGACGCGATGATCGAGGAACGGCTGGGCCGACGGGTGGCCGACATGGGGTTTTCGGTACGCTGCATGAACGCCCTTGATCAGGAGGGGATCGCCACCCTACGCGAACTGGTCAGCCGCACCGCCGACCAGTTGCTGGACCTGCGCAATTTCGGCGAGCAATCGCTGGCGGAAGTTCGCGAAAAGCTGAACGAACTGGGGCTGCGGCTGGGGATGCGGGTTCCGGCGGCGTCGTCGGCGTGATGTTTTTCGGTTTCTCGAAGGTGTCGGGGAGCGCCGGGACGCGACCGGCTCCTAGGGCAAGCAAACGATTCAAGCGGCCAAACTACTTAAGCGGAAGGTAACGCGCCATGCGACATCGACGAAAAGGGCGGGTCTTGGGACGTTCGCCCAGCCACCAGCGGGCCCTGTTGCGCAACCTGGCCAGCGCGCTGTTTCTCACCGAGCGTGACGCGGAGCACGACGAGAACGCACCCAAGGTCAAGGGCCGGATCATCACCACCCTGCCGAAGGCCAAAGAGGTGCGGCCCGTCGTCGAGAAGTGCATCTCCATCGCCGTCCGTGGCCTGAGGGCCGAAGAAGCGGCCGCGGAGTTCTCCACCGACGCCGACCGCGACACCGAAGAATGGAAGCGCTGGCGGAACGGAGCCGAATGGAAGAAATGGGCGGCCGCCATCGCCCCCGCCGTGACGGCTCGCCGCCGCGTGCTGACGATGTTGGGCGACAAGCAGGCGGTGCGCGTGCTGTTCGAGCAGGTCGCGCCACGCTTCGTCGATCGCAACGGCGGATACACGCGCATCCTGCGCCTGGCGAAGCCACGCCTGGGCGACGCGGGCACGCGTGCCATCGTCGAGTTCGTGGGCGTGCGGGATCGAAAGGCGCAGCGAGCCCAGGCGCCCAAATTCGAGTCGGCCGCCGAAGGCTAAGCAGATCCCGGTTGACGACCACGGGTGGGGCAAACTGAAAAGCGGCCCGGCAAGGTCGCTTTAGGGCCGGCTCCCCGTGGCCTTCCTCCTGCTCCCGCCAAACCACTCACATCCGCTTGCGCAGATGTTCCGCCAGGCGGCAGAGCGAGGGGCTGCAGTCGTCGAGCGGCAAATGTGCCTGAATCAGGTGCATCTGCTTGTCGTGCCAAGCCTGCGACAAGGCCTGGTCGAACTCTCCCTCGGTGCGGACGCAGTAACCCTTGCCGCCCCCCAAGACATCGGGAAGCTTGTGGTACGCCCAGGGGTGGATCTCGTTGTACTTAAAATCGCCGGGGTGCAGGATGCGCTCGGTGCCGTAGCCTTTGTTGTCGAGCAGGATCACGATCGAGTGGTGCCCTCGCCGCACGATGGTTGACAGCTCGTTGCCGGTCATCTGAAAGGCGCCGTCGCCCACCACGACCACCGTTCGCACGTCGGGACGGGCCGTCGCGGCGCCCAGCGCGCCAGGCACCCCGAAGCCCATCGACGTGTAATAGGCCGGCCCGATGAATTCGGTCCGTCCGTGAGTGGTCAACTCGATCGAAGCGAACAGCGCGTCGCCGATGTCAGAGATGACGATCGTCTGATCGTCGAGCGAATCGTTCAGCCGTTGGATCAAACGCGTGATGGTGATGGGCCGATCGGGTTGAAGTAGGAACTTCTGCCCGTTCTGCTCGGGTCGCTGAGGAATCATGCGTTCGGGCGGATGGGGTCGTCGCTCCGTCAAGGCGCGGATGAAATCCCCCAGCAACACGTCCTGGTAGTGGTGGTGGCGGATGCGGAGGTCGTCGCTGGCGGCATAAATGCAGCGAGCCGGATCGAGATTGGCCGTGTAGATGCCCAGGTCGATGTCGGTCATGAACGTGCCGAGCATCACCACGCAATCGCTTTCCTCGACAAACTGCGTCACCTCGGCGCGGCTCATGGCCCCCTCGTAAAGACCGGCGAAGAGCGGATGCGTCTCGCGAACGACGCTTTTGCCCATCACGGTGCAAGCGATGGGGATGCGCGTCGCCTCGGCAAAGTTCAGCAGCTCGTCCTGCAAGCCGTACCGATGAATCTCGACGCCGGCCAGGATCACCGGCTTGCGGCAGGAGTCGATCAACCGGGCGGCCTCGGCCACCGCTTCGGCCAGCGCCTCCGGATCGCTCGTCGCCTCGGACGAGCGGAATTCGTGCGGCACCTCCGGAACGACTTTGACCATGTCGCGAGGCAGTTCGAGGTAGACGGGACGCTTGCTGCGCAGGCAGGCAGTGATGACACGGTCGATATCGCGAAAAGCGATCGTGGGGTCGTTCAACTCGGCCGTGGCCACGCAGATCTTCTCGAATACGTCGAGCTGGGTGCGGAATTCCCGCACCTTGTGATGGAGCAGGGGGTTTTTGTGGCGCTCGCGGATGCCCGGCGCTCCGGAGATCACGACCACGGGCGATTTCTCGGCGTAGGCGCCGGCAATCGAGTTGCAAAGGCTCAGGCCCCCCACCCCATAGGTGACACAAACGGCCCCGATTCCGTTCATGCGGGCGTAGGCGTCGGCCGCGAAGCCCGCGTTGTCTTCCCGGCAGCAACCCACGACGTTAACCGGGCTGCGCTCCAGCATGGAATAGAAGCCCAGGATGTAATCGCCAGGAATGCCGAAAACGTCGCGGATGCCGAAGTCCTGCAGCCGGCGGATCAGATACTCGCCGATCGAGAGCCCGACGACCCGCTGATTCGTTCCGCGCGGCTGGATGGTTCTCATGTCGTGCATGCGATGGATTCCCTGGTGTCACGGAGACCAACGAGGGCTCGGCCCCCCTGGAATCTTACGGCGCAAGTGGCCGGAAGTCAGGGGGAGTTCATCGCAGGTCGCGACCGCCGTTGACGTCGAGCGTGGCGCCGTAGATAAAGCTTGCGGCGGGGCTGGCCAGAAAGACGATGGTGCGGGCTATTTCATCGGGCGAGGCCATGCGCTGTGCCAGCAGTTTTCGCTTCAGATAGTCCTCGTCTTGCTCGCCGATCGCCTGCTTCCCCATCTCGGTTTCCGTCAGCCCGGGCGCCACGCAGTTGACGCGAATGCCCGGCGCGAGGGCTTTGGCCGCGCTCTTCGTTAGGTTCACGACCCCCGCTTTGGCCGCGGCATAGTGCGCGTGGTGGGCCGCACCGGTGTGCCCGGCCACGCTCGACACGGTCACGATGGCGCCCGGTTCGCGCAGCAGCGGGACCACCTCGCGGAGCAGGTAAAAAGTCCCGTTCAGATTAACGCGAAGCACCTCGTCCCACTCCGCCACCGGGGTTTCCAAAAGGGGGCTGATGCTGTTCGTCCCCGCGCACAGCACGGCCACGTCGATCGCCCGCACCAGCCGTGTCACCTCTTTCATTGCCGATGCCACCGACGCCGGCTCGCCCACGTCCAGCTCCACGAGCCACGCCTGGCGGGAGGCTTTGTGGACCTCTTCGGCCGTGCGCTCGGCGGCCGCGCGGCTGCGGTGGTAGCCGACAAGCACGTCGGCGCCCTCCTGAGCGAACAACCTGGCGGTGGCCGCGCCGATGCCCCTGGAAGCACCCGCGACAAACACGATCTTGCCGGCCAGTTCCAGGTCCATCTGCGTTTCGAAAAACTACCGCGGTAACTCCAGGACTTCGTCCGGGACGTCGACCGGCAGGCCGCCGTCGGGCACCGGCAGCTTCAACGTCCAGAGCACGGCCTGACTCAGCAACCGGCGATACGCTTCGTGACGCCAGTTGTCGTGGAAGTGGAGTCCGGTGAAGCCGAACGACCGTCCGCCATCGGGTCGCTGCCAGGCCCAGGCGACCGTTTCGTCCCTTCCCTCGATCGGCACGCGAACCAGCGGCTCGATCGTCGCGTCGGGCCGGGCGAACTTAAGGCGGAAGTAGAACTCGTCGCGAACCTGAAACTGAGGGGGCACAGCCGTGGTGATCGGGTGACCCGCGCTGGCCTGCCACTGCGTTTCAATCACCGCGTAGCGGCGATCGGGCCCGCCGTGGCAGCCGCCGAGAAGCCGCAAATAGGGCTCGATGTTCTCGGCGTCTTGTGTTCCGGTGCCCCAGTGCAGCCCCACGAGTCCCCCGCCGCGCGCGGCGAGCCGCGTCAGCGCCTCGTATCTCCGCGGGTCGGCCTGCGCCCATTTCGCGCCTTCAGACAGGAAGAGCACGCAGGCATCGGCCTCGGCCAACCGGGCCGGGCCCTCGGTCCACGGCTCGTCGGCCCGTTCAAGCTGCACCTCCAGCTCGGGAACCTGCTTGAGGCAGAATGCCAGCACCTTCAACCCCGGCAAGTACTCATGCGTCGCGGGCGGATGCCCGTCGGGCGACTGACCGAGGAGCAACAGCCGTCGTTTTGGCGGGTCGTCGGCGCAAGCGAAATCGCCGGCCAGAAGGAGAACCCAAAGGCAGGTGATGTACCGCACTAAGACCATCGTTACAATTAAGCTCGCGTTGCGGCCCCCGCGCCAGCCCGCCGACCCCTTGCCACCCCCCGAACCCCGCATCCTTCTATGTCGAAAGCCAAAACCGAATACCGCTACGAGAAGCTGACCTGGCCGGAAATCAACGACGCCGTCGAACTGGGCAAGGTCTGCATTGTACCGTGCGGCGCCGTGGAACAACACGGGCCGCACCTGCCGCTCGATGTCGACCTGATTTGTCCCACCGAGATCGCCCGCGGCGCCGGCCGCAACGCCCCCGACAAGATCCTGGTGCTGCCCACCGTGTGCTACGGATACACCGGGCACGTGATGGATTTTCCCGGCACGATCAACAACGATTTCGAGCACTTCATGCACCACGTGCTCGACATCACCAAGTCGCTCGCCTACCACGGGTTTAAGAAGATCGTGCTTCTGAACGGGCACGGGTCGAACATGCCGAATCTCGATCTGGTTGCCCGGCGGACCAACCTGGAGACCGACGCGGAGTGCGTGCTGGCGGGGTGGTGGCAGTTGCTCACGGTCGACAAAGAGTTCCTGCCGCGCTGGCGGCAGAGCAAGTTTCCCGGCGGCTGCGCCCACGCCTGCGAACTGGAGACCTCGCTATACCTCTACCTCGACGGCGACAACGTGCGCAAGGACCTCATCAAAAACGGCACGATCAGCTTCAACGAGGACGAGAGCCCGTTCAACTGGGTCGACCTTTTCGCAGCCGGACCGGCGACGGTGATTTCGTGGACCAGCAGCTACTCAGAAACGGGCGTGTTGGGAGAGGCCGAGTTGGCCACCGCCGAAAAGGGGCGTGAGGCTTACGAGGAGGCCGTCAAGCAACTCGTCCGATTCGTGCATTACTTCCATCCACGGCCGAAAGACAAGCGTCGCGACCGGCACCGCCGCCCGCCCACGATGCCCATCCCCTGGGGCCAGCGGCCCGTTTAGGTCACGCTGCCCGCCGCCTCGGTCTCTCAGAGCGATTCAACGCGCGCGAGGAATTGGCCTCCGAAGCGCCGCCAGGCGTATCGCGCCAGTCCCACGTTTGCCGCGATGATGACCAGAGCGGCCAGCAGGATCAGCCCGGCCTCTTCGCTGGCCGCCAGGATGCCGATCAAAGCCAGGTTGGCCAGCAGAATCGGGAAGAAAAACGTTTCGATCAGAGCCAGCGGCAAGCCATGCTCCTTGCTTCCCGTGCGGCGAATCCGCCGCACCGCCAGGAAACCGAGGACGGTCACCCCCACCGGCGCGGTGAGCCCAAACAGGGCCAGCAGGCCGACAAGGGGGGCCGGCGGCCAGCGAAACGCCAAGACCGCCATCAGCAAGAAAGCCACCCCGCCCGCCCAGCATGCCGCCACAACCGCTGGCGGCGAGAAACGCGGGGTCTCGGACACAGACCACCACCGCCGCCAGCGACTCCATAAAGCGCGCGGCGACGGCAGAGGCGCGGCCGCGGCAGGGGCCGATTCGGCTTTCACCGTCGTCGCCGCGTCCGGGGCGTAGGCCTCCGGAGCGTCGAGCTTCGCGAGCACGTCGGTCAGTGCCGCCGCAGGCTCCTGGTCGGTTCGCGCCGCCAGCATTTCGTAGATCTGCGACTCGACCTCGTCGACGATGTTGCGCCGCTCGGTGCGGGTGACGCCGCCCTGGATCAAGACACGTTCGACGGCGTCGAGATACTCGTCAATCCGCAGGCGCACTTCATTCGGGAGTTCGGGGGCTAGTTGACTCATGAGATTCTCCGTTGAGCAGATGATCCACGGCGTCGCGGACGCCGATCCACTGGCGGGTCAGTTCGGCCAGCCGCGTTTTGCCCGGCGCGGTGAGCCGGTAGTAGCGTCGGGGCGGCCCGCTCGGCGAAGGCGCCTCGCGCGCTTTCACCAGCCCGTCGCGGGCCAACCGGGCCAGCACCGGGTAGAGGGTGCTTTCGGTCAGTTCCAAACCGGTTGCGGCGTTGAGCTGCTGCAAGATCTGATAGCCATACGCCTCGCCGGAATCGAGCAAGCGCATGACGCACAGCTCGACCAGCCCCTTGCGAAGTTGTGTCATCCAAGCTTGCATCGAACGCCTCGTCGTCTACAACGCATTGCATAGTAGCGAATCTTGCAACAACCGTCAAGGGGCGGCAATCAAAACCGACCGATCGACGCGGGGCGAGGGGCAGGATGGCAGACATTGGCAGAGAGTGGCAGACGTTGGCAGAGAGTGGCAGGCATTGGCAGAGAGTGGCAGGCATTGGCAGAGAGTGGCAGGCATTGGCAGAGAGTGGCAGGCATTGGCAGAGAGTGGCAGGCATTGGCAGAGAGTGGCAGGCATTGACAGAGAGTGGCAGGCATTGACAGAGAGTGGCAGGCATTGACAGAGAGTGGCAGGCATTGGCAGAGAATGGCAGACATTGGTAGACCTGCGAACGATGATAAACTGATTTTGGGCGTTAGCCGCCGGCGCCACCGTGCGGGATTCTGCCGAGCGGTGGGGTGACGACACAGCGAATGTCGCCAGCGGCGCGCAGCTTGGCCAACTCAGGCATCTCGCCGTCACCACGGTTGAGCGGCCTTGAGACCGAATCGGTTCGTCATCGCCCACGGGCGTGCCGTTGCGTTCCTCCCTTGGCCTCCTATCCCTTCGCTTTATCCCGACGTTCCTTGGGATACTTGGAAACATTTTCCAGTCAAGACATGTTTCTCTCGACTGCGACGAACGAGCTGAGCATGCAAACCCACACTTCGACGGCCCGCGCGGAACGACAATCGCGCTCGTGGGTGGCGGAATTGCAATCTGTGGAGGCAGTTTGAGCGGCTGGTGAAGCGGGCCGGCCCAGAACCGTGGCCGCGGCGGTTTCACGCCTTGTGGGCGAGCCGAGAGACCGAGCTTGCCCAGACGTTCCCCTTGCACGTCGTCACCGCCTGGTTGGGGAACACTCCGCGCATCGCCGTGTCGCCGTTGCTTCTCGCGCACCAAGCGAATGCCTCCAAAGAACGCCCCCACGACCAGCATGGCCACCAGCAGCGCGCGGAGGGTGAATTGGGATATCTGAGTTGGTTTGTTTGTCAACTGGTCTGGTCCAGTGGTGGTGGTCAATGAGCGATCAGCTTCGAGGCGCTTTGTCGCCGGCGCTCAATATAGCGGAGCTCGTCGTAGCATTGGCGGTTTTTCCAACATCGTGTGAGGATGCGTTGCCATTTGAAGGCCAGACCGCGAATAATTTCGTGATGGCGATGCCCCTCGGCTTTGCGCATGGCTACGTAAGCCTTCGCCCAAGGGGAGTACCGAACTGAGGCCTGCGCGAATTCATGGAACGTCTGTCGGAGAAACTTGGGACACGCCCAGCGCATCTGGACAGATCTCATCTTGCCGCTTGCCCTGGTCACGGGAGCGATTCCGCTTAGGCGTTGCATGTCTTCGGCTCCGTGATACTTGTCGCGGTCGGTGCCGTAAGCACCTGCCAACCGAGGAGCCAGCGCTTCGCCGGCTCCGGGGAACGAACTGAATATCGGCGCGTCTGGATGCTCGGCAAAGAGGCTGGCGATCTGGGCTTCCGTCCCGGTGATCGCGCGGTTGAGCCCTCGGATCATGACGACCAAATTGACGACGGCTAGTCGCGCGTGCTCCAGTATGGCACGATCGGACGTCAGCGGTGCGACCTTGCGCACCGTGGCGATCCGCTCGCGCAGCAGTTCCTGGGGGATCATCCGCCTTGCGGTGCTTCTTCGGCAGCCACTTCTCGAGCTGTTTAGGCGAGGCCCGCTGTAGTTCACGCTGCGACGGAAACTTTTCGAGCAGGCCTAAGAAGGACTCGCTCCACAGATCGCCGTCGCAAAGATCCATGCCAGACGATAGCCGTCCTTCAAACGTTGACGGAGTGCGTTCGTCTGCACGACGCGGTCCTGGACCCACTTGCGTCGCTGCTCACTCATCAAGCGGAGACCGCGGGTGATCGCATCCTCCGGGTGCCAGGCCCGCAGTTTATCCCGTTGTTCGCGGAGGAAGCGGGCCAGCAGCTCGGCGTCGTTGGGATCACTTTTGGCGCCGCTGGGGTACAACGCAGTGCGACAGTCGGAGAGCTGCTTGGGATTGATGGGGTAGAGAACTAGAAATTCGTATTGCATCAAGACGTAGATCAGAGCACCTCGCCATTGTTCCAGACAGACCGCAACCGGTTGTCCTCCGAATCTTTGCCGCAAACCAGCGACCCACACGGCGATTACCTCTGGATCATTTTTCAACTCGTACTCCTCAGCGGCTCCGCCGTCGGCTAGTAGAAGACATACGGAGTGAGCCTCCTCCTCCCAATCCAGTCCGACGTACGCGGCAACTTGGCTGCTGCCATTCATCGCGAGCTCCTTTCCGGGCACGAGTTTGGTCGACATCGACATGAAACTTGGGAACGTTCATCACCTGGTGGAGATGCACGTCTTCGACGCCACGAATTTGACGGACGCGGCCCGCGATCTCCGCTGCCATCTGATCGTTCTTCGCCCGGTCCAGACCGGCGATCTGAATGTCAATTGGGGCCCGCAGCCCGACGACCCCTGCGGCTAGCTGATTCGCACCCGAATGCCGCTGGTCAGGTCGTCCCCCGGATTCACGACCAGTCGCTCTTCGCCGGTGATCCCTTCCAAGACCACAATGCGCTTGCCCAGATCCCGCCCCAAACGGACCGGTTTGATCTCGACTTCATTGAGGTCGTTCACCACGGCCACGTGTGGTCCTTCCACCCGCATCGAGACGGTATTCGCGGGAATGGTCCAGGCCGATTCCTCTTGCGGCATCGTCAAGGCAACCTGTACGTAGCTTCCCGGCTGCAGCCGGTGCGACGAGTTCTCCAGTTCGATCTCGGCCAGCATCGTGCGGCTGGCGGCGTCGACCGACTCGGCGATGCGCGTCACGCTGGCCAACACGTCGGGCGAGGTCGCTTCGGGCACGTTAATGGCGACAGCCACCCCTGGCCGGGTCTGCATGGCGTAAGTCTGCGGCACATTTACTTGCACCCGCACGCGGCTGGTGTCTTCAAGCACAAACAGGGCATCCTGGCCGGCTGTGACCAGCATGCCGACCTCGGCGCTGCGACGCATCACCACCGCCTCGAAGGGCGACACGATCTTCTTGAACGTCTGCAATTCTTCCAGTCGGGCGACATTCGACTCGCGGCTCTTGGCCGTGGCCTCACGCACTTCGATGATGGCGGCCCGCGTCGCCAGGTTCGCGCGGCGCCGCGCGACGTCGGCCTTCGCCGCTGCCACGTCGGCCATGCGGGCGGCTGTTTGCTTGGCAAACGTGTCGTATTCCTCTCTCGTGACGTTGCCGTCTCGCACCAACTTCTCACGGCGGACCAACTGGCTCTGCACAAGCTCCATGTCGGCTTGCATGCGGGCCAATTGACCCTCGGCGACCTTCAAGTCGGCCTCCGCCTCGGTGCGCTCGGCGTTCGCCTGAACGGCCGCGGCCGCCGCCTCGCGGGCCAGCCCCTTCGCCTCGGCCAGTTCCTGGTCCAGCTCTGGCGTGTCAATCTCGGCGAGCAGGTCGCCCTTTTTAATGCGCGCTCCCAGGTCGTAGTGCCAGACCTTCAAATAGCCACTGGCGCGGGCGTATAGCGTCGTCGCCTGCCAGGGCCGAATCGTAGCCGGCAGGACGACGCTGGCCGTCGTGGCGGGCGAAGGCCGGTCGACTTTTACGGGCCTTGCGAGATCCTCAGGTTCTGATGCCGGTGCCTCCTCGTTTGAAAGGGCGCTCCACGCCTGAAAAGCGGCTGCGGTCAACATCCCCGCGACGGCCAACCAGAACCACTTTCTCCCCCGGACCTTTACCGTGCCGCGAGCACCCACGTGAACAACCTGGGATGGCCGCTCGCTTCGTTCCCCTCGCAGGGCACGAAAGAGCGCCGAATCATCCAAAACGCTATCAAAACCGGTGGCGGACATTTTCTTCGTCTCCCATCTGGGCTCATCTTCTTGGCGGGTCACACCAGGGAGTACCGCCGCCACGCATGTTTCTTACACGCAAGCTGGCAATCCAGTAACGAATAGAGGGTCGGGGGCCCCCCGGGGGCTCGCGACTGCTACCTCGTCGCGAGGCCGGAGCCGGCTCAGGCGGCCTTGGCGACGGGTTCGCGGCGGAGCAGGCTATAAACGACTGGCACGAACAGCAACGTGGTCATCGTGGCGACGAGCAGACCGCCGATAACGGCTCGCCCAAGAGGCGCGTTCTGCTCCCCACCTTCCCCAAGGCCGAGCGACATGGGCAGCATGCCGATGATCATCGCTGCCGCAGTCATCAAGACGGGCCGGAGGCGAGTCCGACCGGCGGCGAGCGCGGCTTCAAACGCCGATTTGCCTTCGCTCCGCTGTTCGTTGGCGAACGTCACCAACAGAATGCTGTTGGCCGTGGCCACTCCGATCGACATGATGGCGCCCATCAGGGCCGGCACGCTGAACGTCGTCCGCCACAACAGGAGGGACCAAACGATCCCAACGAGCGCACCGGGCAGGGCCGTGATGATGATGAACGGATCCAGCCAGCTCTGAAAGTTGACCACCATCAGCAGGTACACCAACACCGCGGCGAACAGTAATCCGAGGCCCAGCCGCAAGAAAGCCGACTCCATGCTCTCCACCTGACCACGCATCACGATCGTGTTGCCGGGAGACAGCTGCGAGCGGTAGTCGTCCAGCAGGCGGTTGATATCGGCGGCCACGCTCCCCAGATCGCGGCCTTGCACGTTCGCGTACACATCGAACGCGGGTTGCACGTTGGTGTGGTTTGCCGCCTCGGCCGTCACGCCGCGTTCCACCCGGGCGACGTTCGATAAAAGCTGGGTGCCTGAGCGTTGCTGCGAGGTGAGCGGCAGGCCACTGATTGCATCGACGTTGTCGAGCTTGTACGTCGGCGTGCGAGTCTCCACCAGGTAGGAGATGCCCATGTTCGGATCGACCCAATAGTTCGGCTGCACCTGCCCGCTGCCGGAGAGAGACACAAGCACACTGTTTGCCACGTCTTGCTGCGTCAGCCCCAACTCACGAGCACGGGTTTGATCGACATCAACATGAAACTTGGGAACGTTCATCACCTGGTGGAGATGCACGTCTTCGACGCCACGAATTTGACGGACGCGGCCCGCGATCTCGACTGCCATCTGGTAGTTCTTCGCCCGGTCCAGACCGGCGATCTGAATGTCGATTGGGGCCGGCAGGCCGAAGTTCAAGATCTGGCTCACGATGTCGGCCGACTGGAAAAAGAAGGTCAGCTCCGGAAATCGCCGCGGCAATTCGCGACGCAGTTGGGCCACATACCGCGGCGTCGACTGGCTGCGATGATGGGCCAGGGCGACGAGAATTTCGCCGTCGGCCATACCGGTCGTCGCGCTATCGCCAAACGCCATGGCATAGGTGCGGTTGGGGAGGCCGATATTATCGAGGACAAGTTTGACCTCTTCCGCGGGGATAATCTCGCGGATCGCACTCTCGACCTGGCTGAAATAGTGTTCGGTCTGCTCGACGCGCGTACCGGCCGGCGCCCGCACGTGCAGGCGGAACTGTCCGGTGTCGACCGTGGGAAAGAAATCGCGTCCGACCCAGGGCAACACGATCAAGGCGCTCACGACGATACCTCCGAACGCCGCGAACACGTGCTTGCGATGCCTGAGGTTCCAGTCGAGTAATGACGTATATGCGTCTCGCAGATCGTCGAAGCGCCCCTCGAAGGCCGCGTGCAGCCGAGCGAACCGACCCGCGCCCTGGCCATGCCCGTGGGCCAGCTCGCTGGGCAGGAGATAATCCACCATCGTCGGCACGACCGTCCGCGACAGAAGATACGAAGCGAGCATCGCAAAACCGACCGCCAACGCCAGCGGCGTAAAGAGGTACTTGGGCGGGCCGTCGAGAAACAGCACCGAGACGAAGACGATACTGATCGTGAGCGTCGAGACAAACGTCGGTCCGGCGATCTGCGCGGCGCCGTCGAGAATGGCCTGGCGAAGCGGTTTTCCTAGCCCCAGATTCCGGTGGATGTTTTCGATTTCCACGGTCGCGTCGTCGACCAGGATCCCGACTGCGAGCCCCAGCCCGCCTAGCGTCATCACGTTTAGCGAGTGCCCCAGCAGGAAGAGCATCACGATCGAGGATAGAATCGCCAGCGGAATCGAGACGGCCACGATCAGCGTGCTCCGCCAGCTTCCCAGGAAAATCAGGATCATCGCCGCGGTGAGCAAACCCGCGATGATGCTCTCCGTCACGACCCCCTCGATGGCCGCCGTCACAAACACCGACTGATCGAAAAGAAGGTCGATTTGCAGTTCCGGCGGGGCCGCCGCGCGAATCTGCGGCATCATCGCCTTCACATCGTTGACGATGTCGAGGGTCGACGCTTTGCCGTTCTTCAGTAGAGTGACTAAGGCCCCGCGCACGCCATTTCGGCGGACCACCGTGTTTTGCGTTGGGCTCCCGTCGCGTACCTGGGCCACGTCTCGCATATAAACCGTGGCGCCGCCGACCACTTTCAGAGGGATCTCGTTGAAGCTCGTGGGGCTGACCGGCGAGTTGTTCAGCGTCACCGGGTACTCGTGCGTGTCGATTCTTGCCACGCCGGTCGGGTAGGCCAGGTTGTAGGCGTTGATCGCGTCGGCGACCTCCTTCGGCGAAATTCCCTTGGCGTGCAACAATTGGGGGTCAATATCCACCATCACTTGCCGCTCGCGACCGCCGTACGGGGTTGGCATTGTCAGCCCGCGCACCGTGGAAAGCTGGGTGCGCAAGATGTAGAGCCCGTAGTCGTAGACTTCTTCCTCCGACATGGTCTCGCTGCTGAGGCCGATCTGCAGAATCGGCACGCTGGAGGCGTTAAAACGAACGATGATAGGGGGCTGGATGCCGGGCGGCATGAGGGCCCGGATCGACTGCGTCGTCGCGGTCACCTGCGCCATGGCGGCTCCGATATCTGCCCCCTGATGGAACTGAATTTTAATCACCCCCACGCCGTTGAGCGTCTGCGACTCGATACGCTTGATGTCGTTGACGTTCGAGGTGATCGCGTACTCGGAGTAGGTGGTGATTCGCCGTTCCACCTCGCTCGTTTCCATTCCCTTGTAGGTCCAAATCACCGTGATCACGGGGATATCAATTTCCGGGAAAATATCGGTCCGCATCTCGTGGATCGACGTGCCGCCCAGCACCCCGATCAAAAGCGCCAGCACGGCAAAGGTATAGGGGCGGTCGAGGGCAAGTCGCACGATCCACATAGCCGGGTCCTCCGCAGAAAGTGGGTTGGCGAAGGAAGGTACCGCTGGGCGCGGGGAATCTTACAGATCGCCGTCCGACGCGGACTCGTCCGGGGATGCAGTCCAGACGTAAGTTCCGGCAAATCAGCCGGCCCCGCGACGCCGGCCGGCGGTTACGTCGGAGTCGCAGCAGACAATATTTCTTGCGTGGCCGTACCGCTCTGCTACCATGCGGTTGTTCAATTCGGCGGCCGGAACGATCGAACCGGCAGATGCCAGTGTCGCGGGATGAGTTTCGGTGCGTTGTCTTCCAAGGCTCCGGGGCGGAATCGATGGATCAACATGCCGTACAATCGCTGGGTGCTACTCGTCAGTCTCTTGGCGTCGTTAACCGTCGGCCCGGCGTGCGCCGCGGAGCCTGAATCTGCCGCGGAAGACATGCGCGAACGCCGCCGAGCGCAGTTGCTCGAGCAAATGAAAAAGCGCGCCGAAGCGACGAGTGTGCGCTATCAAGAAGGCGACCGCGAGCCGAAGCTGGTCGATTCCCCCATTTTTCGCTTCGACGATCAGCCAACCCGCATCGTCGACGCCACGATGTGGGTCTGGACGGATGCGGGCCGGCCCGTGGCTTTCCAGAAAGTCGAGGCGATGGATAACGGCCAGACGTTCTGGACGACTTGTCTCGCCTCGGTCGACAAGAACCTGCTGGTGGTCAAGTGGAGCGACCGTCGCGAGTTCCGGTCGACGGAGCCCGGCGTCGAATTTCGGCCGCTGGCGGGCGCGGCGGCGGTTCCCGCCGAGAATGCCGGCCGAAAGCTGGCGGCGCGCAAACTTGTTCGGGATTTTTCCGCGCGAATTTACGACGTCCGCCTCGACACCTCCGAAGAAATGCGCCTTCTGCCCACGCCGATCTTGGAGTACGGCGATCCAGAAACGAAGAGTTTTCGAGGCGCGGTCTTCGGGCTGAGCACGAGGGGCACCAACCCGGCGGTGTTGATTCTGCTGGAACCGCTTGCGGCCGCCGACGGCGGATTGGTCTGGCACTATGCGGTCGCGCGCATGACCAGTTGCGGCGTGCTCTTGAAGCATCAGGAGAAGACGGTTTGGGAAGTCGACGTGCATCGCGAATCACCCCGCGATTTTCCAACCTGGACGTTCTTTTTCTCGCCGCGCCGGGAGCTGCCCGACCAGGCGCCGAGTGCGTCGAACTAATTACTGCGGCACGCCAACCGAGGGGAGACAAATAGCCATGTACGGCCATCGCGCTCGCCGACCCACTCAAGACGCCTTGCAACTCTCACAAGATTCAAGGGCGAGGAGCCGAGAAGCGAAGTGGTCGCTTCGCGGCAAGACGATCCTGCTGTTGACGCTGACCTTGGCGGCGCATGCCGTGGCGGTTCGTGGCGTTGAAGAGGAGGCGGAGCCGTCGAAGGACGACGGACCCGCCAGACAAAGGATGGAGATCATGCGGAATGCGATTGGCGGCTTCCGCGTGCGTTCTTCGCAAATCGAGTCGCCGTCCGCGTTGAAGTTTCGCGATGAGCCGGTCCTGCGGTACAACGACCAGAGCCGGCTCGGAGACAACGGCGCCCAGGCGCTGCTCGACGCCACCGCATGGCGTTTGGGCGAGAAGGGCCGCCCCCTCGCTCTCGTCACGCTGGAGATCTATCCCTTTGATGGAGGAACGGCGGTGCTCACTTACGAGTTCGTCTCGCTCTCGCCGTCGAGCTTCGAAATGAAGAACACGCGGGGCGTGACGTGGATGCCGGCCAGCACTGAGCTGACGATGGTGGCGTTGGAAGACGCTCCTGCTCCGGCCGAGTCGCCGCGGTCGCGACTTGTCCAAATGCGCCAGCTTGCCAGGCGATTCACTTGCCAGGAAGAGTTGCAGGGGGAGAAAATCGAATGCCGCTTGCTGGCCCAGCCCATCGACCGCTACGACGACGAAGCCGCGGGGATTCTCGACGGCGCCATCTTCATCTTCGCCAACGGAACCAATCCAGAAATGGGCCTGGTTATGGAATGCTCCGACAAGGGGTGGTCTTACGGCGTCTTTCGCCTGAGCTCGGCCACGCTGTTTGCCCAACTTGACGGCAAGTCGTTCGACGTGCCGCCCAAGGGGCCCGGCTATCCAGCCAACGCGACGTACACTGCAACGCGGCATTCTATCCCCCTCCCTGCCGCGCCGTGACCGCGTCCGCGTAAGACCGCCTTCCCCTTGCCCGGCGGCGTCGGCCATTGGAAACTCATTTCATGGCCGAAGGCTGCGATTCGAGTCGGGAACTGACACAAATTCTGGCGGCGGTAGCGTCGGGTGAGCCGCAAGCCGCCGACAAGCTGTTGCCGCTGGTGTACGACGAGCTGCGGCGCGTGGCCGCCGCGCAGTTGGCGCACGAAAGGCCGGGCCAGACACTGCAAGCCACGGCCCTCGTTCACGAGGCGTACCTGCGGCTGCTCGGTGGCGGCACCGAGGCGTGGCTGAACCGCCGCTATTTCTTCGCCTCGGCGGCCGAGGCGATGCGGCGAATTCTGGTCGAGCGCGCACGCCGCAAGCGGCGCCTCCGTCACGGCGGTGGCCATGACCGCGTCGAATTTGATGTCGCAGAAATACCGATCGAGTCGCCTAACGTCGACCTGCTGGCCCTCGACGAGGCGCTCGACGATTTGGCTGCCGAAGATCCGGCTAAGGCGGAACTCGTCAAATTGCGGTTCTTTGCCGGTTTGGACGAGCAGGAAGCGGCGGACGTGCTGGGTATCTCCCGGGCCACCGCAGCGCGACATTGGGCCTACTCCCGAGCCTGGCTCTTCGACCGCCTGCGAGACGACCCCCAACAGGAGGGCGAGAAGAATAATCACGTCCAGTGAGGCGCGCCGGGCGGAAAGGTCGCATGGATGAGTGGGCAACGAACCGCTCGTGCCTTGGCCGAAGGGCGCACACGAGCGCCGACCCACACGAATCCAAAGAAATCCATACTATGCCAACCGAAACCAGCACCACGGGTTCCTCATCAGGCGGAGCCGCGGGCCCGCCGCTCGATCCGCTTTCCGTCGAAGGCGTCTTTGTCGAAGCATTGAAAAAGGACCGTGGGCCGCCGCGTTCCGATTACCTGGACGAAGTCTGCCGGGGCAACCCGGAGCTACGCTCGCGGGTTGAGGCCCTGCTCTGCGCCTACGACGACGCGGGGAGTTTCCTGCAGCGAGCGGCCGGCGATTGGCGAAATCCGCCAGTCACGACCGCGGCGGCTGCGGCGGTCGACGTGGACGATCATGGCATTCCTCGCGGTCTGCTGCGGCCGAGCGATAAGCCGGGCGTGCTGGGCACCCTCGGCTCCTACGAGGTGCTGGAGCTGATCGGCCGAGGGGGCATGGGCATCGTGCTGCGGGCGTTCGACGCCAAGCTGAACCGCGTCGTGGCCGTCAAGGTGCTCGCACCCGAGCTGGCGACCCAGGCCTCCGCGCGGCGGCGCTTCCTCCGGGAAGCGCAAGCGGCCGCGGCCGTCGCCCATCCCCACGTCGTCACGATTCACGCCGTCGACGAAGAGGAATGGCCTTACCTGGTCATGGAGTGCATCGAGGGCATTTCGCTGCAAGAGAAGATCGAGCGGTCGGGCACGCTCAAGTTGGCCGAGGTCTTGCGCATCGGGACGCAGATCGCGGAGGGGCTGGCCGCCGCCCACAAACAGGGCCTGACCCATCGCGACGTGAAGCCGGCCAACATCCTGCTCGAGAACGGCGTCGAGCGCGTGAAGATTACCGATTTCGGCCTGGCCCGCGCGGCCGACGACGTGACCATCACGCGCCCCGGCGAGATTTCCGGCACGCCGCAGTATATGTCGCCGGAACAGGCCTCCGGCGAGCGGGTGGATCAGCGTAGCGACCTTTTCAGTCTAGGTTGCGTCCTCTATGCGATGTGTGCCGGAAGGCCTCCTTTCCGGGCCGACAGCATGGCGGCGATCGTAAAAAAGATTTGCCAAGATGCGCCCCAGCCGCTGCGCGAGATCGACCAGCAGCTTCCACAATGGCTGACCGAGACGATCGATCGGCTGCTGGCGAAGAATCCTGATGAGCGCTTTCAGACCGCCGAGGACGTGGCCCGGATTCTGGGCGGCGCTTTGGCTCAGGTGCAAGCCGGCCAGGCGGTGACCGCCGCGGTCATGCACCCTCGCGCGGCCGCCGCGGGGCAAGCACGACGGCCCCTATCCCCATGGCTCGGGGTTGTGATGGTCGCTTTGGCCGGTTACTGGTTCGGCCGCGTCTTGCCGGTTCGAGGCAATGACGAAGGGTGGCTTGCTGGCACAACGCTCGCGTGCGCGTCCTTGGTCGTCCTTTGGATCGCGCGGCTACGCGCCATGTCGTCGTCTCTCGGCGTGACATTTTTGGTGGGTGCGTTGGCCGCATTCTTCGTAACCAGCCGCATCGGGCACGCCCAACTGATTCACGCACCGGGATTCGGCGTGGCCGACCTGCTAACCGTCGTCGCTACGGTCATCACGGGTCTTGTGACGTGGCGCATGCTGAAGAAAGTGCCGAGCGGAGTAGAAATGGGCGGAGGGCGAGCCGGGGTGAAATCGCCGGTCGTCGCCTCCTCGTCGTGGCTGGGGCATCCGTGGAGGGTGGCCGGTTGGCTGGTCGTCGTGCTTCTCTCGCTGATCCTTTTGGTGCCGATTCTGGGGGCGATCGCCTTAATCGTTCCCTACCTTCAGGCTCGCGACGCGGGCCAACAGGCCCGTGCCTGGCAGGCGACGATGGCTCACCTGACCATGACCTTCGACGAGGATCTGCCGATCGCCGACATCCAGATCGACGGCAGCTCGTGCGGGCCGGTTGAAATCAGCCCGGTCCAGCGCGATTGGTCTCCCGGCCCTCACACGATCACCGTCGTTTACACCCACGGCGAGAGAAAGCGTAGCGTACGTCAGACCGTCGAGCTTGCCGCCAGCGAAAAGCGAACGCTCGACCTCACGCCGCTCGTCGAGGGCGATATCAAGGAACGCGACAAGAAAAGAATGGTCCAGGAGGACCACGGGGCGAAGGAGCCGGAACACGCAATCGTCTTTCCATCGCCAGGCACGGACGTGCCGCAACCGGTCGATGGCGACAAATTGAACCTCCAACTCGGCTGGACAATTGAACCGAAAAAAGAAACTTACCTGCCCGGCCAATTGATTCAAGTAACTTTGTTTATCCGGAATGCGGGACCGAAACCGGTTATCAGTGCGATGCCGACCACCGAAATCTTTGAGAAGCTTGGCCTCGATATCGACTTCCGCGCCGCGGACGACTCAAAGCTGCCGTGGCATTGGGGCGAAGCCCACAAAGGCCAACAGCCAACGGTTTCGGGCGCCTTCTCGACGACGTTTGAGCCCGGCGTTCCGATCAAACTTGGGTCTTTCGTCGTTGCCCTAGGCCACGGCGAAGAGGAAGACTGGTGGGAGAAGCGCAAGAAGGCGTTGGTGGAGCTTGTGGGAGCATCATCCGCGGAAGAACTGCCCGATCAAACCATGTCGTTGACGTTTAAGCTGTCGTCCATCGGCATCGCGCAGGGTGACGAGGTCGAGCTAGTCAGCGAGCCTTTCAAGTTTCAAATTGCAGAGCCCAAGCCGTGACTCGATGTGCGCCGGATGAGCGACAACGGTTGGAAGAACTCGATTCGTTGGTTAAACGACCCGGCCGCTAGATCGGCGTGAAATGCATGAGCGGCGGCGGCAGTTAGAAGCGCACATCGAGGCCGAAATTCATCCCCTGGGCCCAATAAGTCGTCGTCTGGAACTGGAAAGAGGGCGGGTTCGGGCCGCCGGTGTGGTAGGCCGGATCCGAAGGAACGAGATTCGGGCTCGTCACTCGGCTCATCTGATTGCCGGGCCGGGCAACATTGCTCAGGTAAAGAAACGTATAGCCGATTCGCGCCGTAACCGACGGCGTGATCTGGTAGGCGAGGTCGAAACGGCCTTCAGGCGCGACGGCCCACGGACTCTGGTAATAGCTGCCGATGTTGGCCGTCGTGGTCAGGATGCCGCCGGGCAGGGTGTGCTGGTGGCCCTGCTGGTCGGCTAGCGTGGTCGAGCCCGATATGATCGCCCGCTGCTGGACGGTTCCATAGGCGACCTTGCCCAAAGCGCTGAAGATCCACCGTCCCTGACAGTAATAAAGCCGCGCCCCTCCGGAACCGCCATAAAAGCTGTTGGTGACCTTGAAGCCGTCGAAATCGGTCAGCAGGCCGCCGGAACTAATCGGCGAGCCCCCGAAGGTGCGCGTGCCCCCGACGACCGGCTGGTACTGGTCGTAGATATTCAGCGATTCGGCCAGGTTCAGGTAGCGGAAGCCCCCCACGCCATCGATACGCAGGCACTGGGTCTGAACCAGGTTGAGAACCCCGTCGAGATTCGCGCCCTGAAATTCGCTGCGGAGGATGACCTTCACGCCGCCCAGGATCTGGGCGGGGAGCGAGTCGAGGTAAGCGCGCTCGGCGCCATTCTGGGCGTCGATCGTCGGACGTGCGATGACGGGATTGCCGAAGATATCGGACTGGTCCGCAAACTGGCGGTTCTGCTGGATCAGGACGAAGTAGCCGGCCTCCACCCCGAAGACGCGCCGCTGGTCGAACCAGCCTCCCGTTTCGAGGCGTATACCGCCCACGGATCCGAAACTGGCAGTGCCGCCGCCGAAGGCGACCTGCGTGCCTGGCTGCCCGATCGCTCCCGGAACGGCATCGTTCGGCGATCCGGTGGTTACAAGCGGCTGCGGCACGGGCGCGGCCTTCGTGTCCCACAGAAGCGCCTCGGGCCGGAGCCAGAACTTGGAGGTCACCGTGTAGACCATTTCGGGCAACGCCGGCCCGACAACCCGCGTCGGCGCGGAGACCGGAACCGGCGGCACGGGTGGGTACGGCACGGGCGGGTAAGGATAAGGCGGCTGCAAACCAGGCGCGGCCATGAAGGGCGGTGCGCCGCCAGTCTGCGGAGGCGGCAGCAGCGGCCTGTAGCCGGGCGGCTGCTGAGGAAACGAAGGCGGCGCCTGATAGGGCAGACCTGGGTTATTCTGGGGTGCCGGCGGGGGGAGCGTGTATTGCCGAGGCTGGAACGCCACGGGGGCGGGGGTCGGATCGGGTAGCGTGGAGGCAAGAGGCGTCGAAGCCGGGCCGTTCGCCGCACCAGGCGCAAAACCCTGCCCATACGAGGGCGGCTGACAGATTGCTGGCGTCGCGCTCGCGCAGAGCAGCGAAGCAGCCAGCAGAATTCGGTAAGAGACGTGCCCGCAGGCGGAAGGACGGAACATCATTCTGTTCTATTCGGGTCGCAGTGGCGGCTTGCGTTAACCGTTGCGGGTTGCGGTGCTGAATCGGGTTAACGATGGAGTACCGCCCGCCGAAAATAGGCCGCCGAAGGCAAGAGCGCAATCGAGAAAGGATAGAGAAGCTGCCTCGTCTGCCGACCGCCTTGCGAGCCTTCCGGCGGGCGCGAACCAATTACCTGCTAATTCGCAACGGCATGGACCCGGTTACGCTTCATCCGTCTACGGATTAGACTTTGGTTGAATCTTCGATTGCACGGAGCATCTCCCCCATGTCGATTGCGGCTTGTTTGCTCTCCGTAATGTTCGCCGCGGAACCCGGGCAATCTGATGCCTTCCGCATCACCGTCGTTGACGCCGAGACCCAGCGAGGCGTGCCGCTCGTCGAGCTGACGACCACCAACCAACTAAGCTATGTCACCGACAGCAACGGAATCGTTGCCTTTAACGAGTCGGGGCTGATGAACCAAAAGGTCTTCTTCCACGTGTCGAGCCACGGCTACGAGTTCCCCAAGGATGGCTTCGGCTACCGTGGCAAGGCGCTCGACGTGCGACCCGGCGGCAGTGCCCGGCTGGAAATCAAGCGGCTCAATATCGCGCGGCGGCTGTACCGCGTGACCGGCCAGGGCATCTACCGCGATAGCTTGCTTACGGGCGTCGCTGCCCCGATCGACAAACCGCTCTTGAACGCCCAGGTCTTCGGATCGGACAGCGTCGTGAACGCGATTTTTCGCGGAAAGCTGTATTGGTTTTGGGGCGACACCTTGCGTCCTTCCTATCCCCTTGGCAATTTCCACGCGCCGGGCGCCACCTCCCACTTGCCGGGCGACGGCGGACTCAATCCGGCCATCGGCGTGAACCTGAATTATTTTCTGGACGACGAGGGCTTTGCCAAGCCGACCTGCCGCATGCCGGGCGACGGGCCAACCTGGATCGATAGCCTGTTTGTCGTGCGGGACGGTGCGAAGGAGCGGATGTTTGCCGCCTATCTGAAAGTCCGAGGCACGCTGGACGTCTACGCGCGGGGCCTGGCCGAGTTCGACGAAGACGAGCGGCGATTTGAGCAAGTCTTGGAATTCGACGCCAGCTCCCCCGTTTTTCCTTCGGGGCACACGTTCATCCATGAGGAGGACGGCGTTTCCTACGTCTACTTCGCCAACCCTGCGCCGCTGCTTCGGGTCCGCGCCGACGTCGAGTCGATTCGCGATCTCTCGCGTTACGAAGCCTATTCCTGTCTTGTCCCGGGCAGCCGACTGCAAGAAGACGCCGTCTCCTCAGCACAGCTCGATCGTGAAGCCGACGGCACGCTGACCTGGTCCTGGAAGCGCGACACGCCAGTCGTCTCGCCGCAAGCGCAAAGCCGGTTGCTCAAGGCGGGAGGGCTCAAACCGGGCGAGGCGGCCGTCGACCTGGTCGACCCCGACAGCAAGCAACACGCGGTGGCCCACCGCGGCAGCGTTTACTTCAACGAGTTCCGCCGACGCTGGATCATGATCGCCACCGAGATCGGCGGCACGTCGCAACTCGGCGAGATCTGGTATGCCGAGGCCGACGCCCCCCAAGGCCCCTGGCGATACGCCCGCAAGGTGCTGACGCACGACCGCTACAGTTTCTACAACCCGAAGCAGCATCCTTACTTCGACCAGGAAGGCGGACGGCTGATCTACTTCGAGGGAACCTACACCAACAGCTTCTCGGGCAACCCCGCACAGACGCCGCGGTACGACTACAACCAGGTCATGTACCAGCTCGACCTGGCGGACGAGCGGCTGAAGCTGCCGCAGTGATCTCGGAGCGAGTTGATTACAATGGGGTGGCATCGTTTCAAACCGCCCCTCTGCAAGATCCGTCCGTGCCCGATCCTTTTGACCTTGCCTGGCAGGCTCATCAAGCGGGTGAGCTGGCGAAAGCGGAAGAAGGTTATCGGCGCATTCTGCAGCGCGAGCCGCGCAACGGGCGGGTGTGGTTCGTCCTCGGCAATCTCTGCCAGGATCAAGCACGCAACGCCGAAGCGCTGGCCTGCTTCAAGCAGGCCGCCGAGCTGGAGCCGCGCGAGCCGGAGGGGCATTTTCACGTCGGCAACGCCCTGCTCAAACAGGAGAAATGGACCGAGGCCGAAGCGGCCTACCGCGAGTGCCTGGCGCTCAGGCCCGACCATCTGGAGGCGCTGGTCAACCTCGGCTTCGCCCTGGGCGAGCAGGAGCGCCCCCAGGAGGCCGAAGCCTGTTATCGGCAGGCCCTGCAACTGAAGGACGACGTTCCAGAAATCCAGCAGAATCTGGCGAACGTGCTCCGCGACCGCGGTGAGCTGGACGAGGCGGTCGGGCTTTACCAGCGGGCGCTGGCGCTGCGGCCCGACTACGCGAAGGCGCACGTGAACCTGGGCGTCGCCCTCATCGGCTTGCGCCGCATTGGCGAGGCGGTTGAGCACCTGCAGCGCGGCGTGGAGCTCGAAACCGACTTCGCCGAGGCGTTCAACAGCTTGGGAGCTGCCGTCTCGGTGCTGCGCCGCTTTGACGAGGCTCACGCCCACTACGAGCACGCCATCCGGCTCAAACCCGACTACGCCGACGCGCATTGGAACCGGTCGCTGCTGTGGCTTCTCCAGGGGAACTTCGAGCGCGGTTGGCCGGCCTTCGAATGGCGTTGGCGCTGCAGGCGAACCACGCCACGGCCTTCTCTCAGCCAGCCGGAGTGGGACGGCTCGCCGCTGGACGGCCGCACGATCCTGCTCTACAGCGAGCAGGGCCTGGGCGACATGCTACAGTTTGTCCGCTACGCGCGGATCGTCAAGAATTTCGGCGGCCGGGTCGTCGTGCAGTGCCAGCGCCCGCTGCTGCGCATCCTGGCGAGTTGTGCGGGAATCGACGAACTCGCAGCGCAAGGCGAGCCCGCCCCGAAACACGACGTGCAGGCGGCCCTGATGAGTCTGCCGCTCATCCTGGGAACACGCACCGACAATATCCCGGCAGATATTCCCTATTTAGCCGCGGACTCGGAGCTCGTCGAGCACTGGCGGCGGCAGCTCGCGCCGCTACGGGGTTTTCGCGTCGGCATAGCCTGGAAGGGAAGCACACGGTATCCATGGGACCGCCACCGCTCGACAACGCCGGAGCATTTTGAGCCGCTCGCCCGTGTTCCCGGCGTGCAACTGGTCAGCCTGCAAAAAGCGGAGGCGGGGCAGGTCGGAAGCCCGACGTTTAAGGTGCAAACGCGGGGAGACGCGACAGACGGCTCCGATCGACGGCCCGCGGCAGGGGGAGAGTTTGAAGTTGTGTCGTTCGGCAACCTGGTGGACGAAGCGTCCGGTCCGTTCATGGACACGGCGGCGATGATCGCCAACCTCGACCTGGTGGTGTCGGTCGACACCTCGATCGGCCATCTGGCAGGGGCGCTGGGCAGGCCGACCTGGCTAGCGCTCAACTATTCGGCCGACTGGCGATGGATGGTCGACCGCAACGACACGCCCTGGTATCCGACGACGCGCCTCTTTCGGCAGCAGCAGCCGGGAGACTGGCCGGGCGTTTTTCGCCAGATGGCGGCCGAACTGGAACGACTCGTCGCCAAGTCGCCAACACGACCGATCCTGATCGAGGTCACACCGGATGAACTGGGGGAGCGGATCAACCGGATCGAATCCGAATTGCCCACGGCCGACCCCGAGCGCGTGCATGTGCTGCGGGCCGAGCTGGCGCGCTTGCGGACCAGAAAGCCGCTGCCTTGACGGTTCGGTCAGGCGCCGCGTTGAAAGTAGCGGTCGACCTGGTCCAGCGGCGTCAGCCCCAGCAGTTCAGCGCGGTGGGCCGCCAGATCGTCCCAGCCGAGTTCGTCCCATCCCTTGGCGAGCTTCAACGGCTCGCTGCGGCCTCGCCGCACGACGCCCAGACCGTAGTCGGTGTCGAGCACGGTCACGTTCAAATCGGGCCGCGACGTGCGCAGCCGCACGATGGCCTTCCAGCAGTCTCCCGTCCACTCAGCCTGAACGCGGGGCACGCGCTGCATCTCTTCGCTGCGCGGGTTGCAGTCGTGCAACACGATCGTGCCGCCGACGCTCAGGCAGTCGAGCGAATTGACTACGTCGCGGTGAACCTGCTCGTGATGGTGCAAACCGTCGATGAACACCAGGTCGAAGAAATTGCGGGCGTGTAGCGCCGCAAAAAAGGAGTCGGAAGGAGCACAGAACAGCAGACTTCCCGGCACGCTCAACTCGCGAACGATCCGATCGGGATCGATCCCGACTTTGAGCACCGCCTTCACCGCCGCAAAACAGTCGCCCCCCGCAACGCCGATCTCAAGGTAGTTGCGATATCGATAAGAATCGATCAGGCGATTCAGGAATTCCACGCGGTTCATGGGGTCAACTGGTTCTGCGCCGCGGGCTCCCAGCGGGGCTCGCGGCCGTGCAGGTGCCTGACCAGAAAATCGGTGCGGCGGCGCGAGCCATAAGGAGTTTCGGCGGCGCCGTGTCCGGCGCCCGCCACGATGACGAAATCAAAATCCTTGTCGGCCTTTTGCAGTGCCCGCACGACCTGCATCGTCGAAGCGGGGTCGACGTTCCTGTCCAATTCTCCGACAACTAGCAGCAGCTTGCCTTCCAGTTTGCCCGCGTGCACGACGTTGGACGACGCTTCGTAATGGGGGCCGATGGGATAACCCATCCACTGCTCGTTCCACCAGATCTTGTCCATGCGGTTGTCGTGGCAGCCGCAGTCGGCAACCGCGACTTTGTAAAAGTCGTGGTGATCGATCAGCGCTCGCAGCGCGTTCTGACCTCCGGCACTGCCGCCGTAGATGCCAACGCGTGAAAGATCCATCCAACGGCGATCCTCCGCCGCGGCCTTGAGCCAGGCGATCCGATCGGCAAACCCGGCGTCGGCCAGGTTGCGCCAGCAGACATCATGAAACGCCTTGCTGCGCCAATTGGTGCCCATGCCGTCGATCTGCACCACGATGAAACCCAACTCGGCTAGCGCGTGCTGAGGGGCGAGCAGGCCAAACGACTTGGGAACATGCGCTCCGTGCGGACCCGCGTAGATTTGCTCGACGACCGGATAGCTTTGCGTCGGATTGAAATTCGTCGGGCGAACCAGAATGCCGTGGATCGCCGTTTGTCCATCACGCCCGGGGGCGACGAAGCGCTCCGGAAAGCTCCAACCGGTGTCGAGCAAAGCCTGAACGTCGGCCCGTTCGAGTTCGCAGATGAGCTTGCCGTCGAGAGAACGCCGTAACTCGACGACTGGCGGATGATCGACTCGCGACCATCTGTCGAAAAAGAACCGATGGTCGGGCGAAAACGTCACCTCGTGGTTGCCGTCCGCCTCGGTCAGAACCGTAAGTTCCTGGCCGTCGAAGTTAACGCGGCAAAGATGGAGGTGATACGGATCCTGCTCCGGGCGCACTCCCCCGGCGTAGAACCAGATCTCGCGCTTCTGCGGATCGACATGCTCCACCCGCCGAACCACCCAGGCGCCCTGCGTGACCTGGTTCTTCAGCCGTCCGTCAACCGCGTCGTAGAGATACAGGTGGTTCCATCCATCTCGCTCCGACATCCAAAGGATTTCGTGAGTCTCGTCGAGAGGCCGATAGAAGAGCTTGGAGCTGTAATCGATGAAGGTTGGCGCCGACTCGTCGATCAGGACCGATGTCGATCCAGACACGGCGTCGACCGCCACGACGCGCAGAGCCTGGTGGCCGCGCTCGTTGTACAGAAACGTGAACCGCCGGGAGTCGGCGTCCCAGCGCAAATCGCCGATACTCCAGGGATTGGCAAAAAGCTGCTCGTCGATGGCAACGGCCTTGCCGGTCGCAACGTCGAAAAGCCTGGGGCGGGAGCGGGCGACGGCGTCTCCCGGCTTCAAATAATCGAACGTGTGGAGCTTCGGCTGTACCTGGTCGGTGGGCGACGATTCGATCAGATGGACGGGATGTTCCTGGGCCGCGCGGACTTGCAGGAGCAGCAGCTTGGACGAATCGGGCGACCAGAGCAAGGGAGCCTCGTAAGCGTCCTGGGCTGTGCCGTCGCTCGTCAAGGCGACCTCGGCCGTGTTGGCTTCCGCGGGATCCAGGCGGCGCAGATAAACGTTGTGGTCGCGCAGCTCGACTGACCATCGGCCGTCGGGTGATACCTTGCCGGGTGCTGCGGCCGGCGCCGGTTTCACGGCTTCCTCGACGGCCGGCGCCGGCTTGGCGTCGGCGGGAATAATGGCCCGCCGCCTGTCCGACTCGGCGACAAACACCGCCAGGGTGTTGCCCTGCGCGTCGACCACTTCCCACACATGGCCCGCGAACGTGTGCTGTCGACGTTCTTCGCCCGGTCCAATGGCTCCGTAGGGTCGCCGCTCGCGGTCGAAGTCACGCCAGAAGAGGCGAAGACTTTGGCCCGTTCGGTTCGCGAAGACGATCTCCGTTTCCTGGTCTCCGCTGCGGCTGGCGCGCGGCGCGCGGGCTCGCAAAGGCAAGTTTGCCTCGCCCGTGGCCTCTTCCGCGGTCTCTTCCACCTCCCATGATTGCAGATTGCAGCGGATGCGACGGCCCCCGACGGTGCAAGTCAGATACTCGCGCTGGTCGTCAAGAACGACGCTTTCGAGCGGCAAGGCCTCGGCGCGCAGCTCTTGCTTCAGGATGCCCGACAACGCCACCGCCAGCCGCTCGTGGTCGAAAGCGGGCGACCGAGTCGCCGCTTCCGCATCCACCCAGACGAACTCGTGCCGGTCACGGGCCGTGCTCACCCGGTACCAGAATCGGGTTCCCCCGGCAACCCAGTGCGGTTGCACGCGGTCGCGGAAGACGGTGTTCGCCCCCTTGCGGGTGAGGTCGGCGGCGCGCTCGTAATCCGCCTTGGAACCCTGAGCCTGGGCTCGGCTGGAGGCCGCGAGGCCCACGATCAACGTTGCGACCAGCGGCAGCCGCTGGCGAATCCTCGCCGTATTCATGTTCACAACCCCTCGCTCGGTCGGCTTTGAACGACGCGTTACGCGGCTACGTTACGGGGCCAACTCCTCGATACAGTAGAGGCTCTTCTTGGTGCGGATGAAGAGGGCCCGGCCGGCGACGGCGGGCGAAGCCATACAGCCGTCGTCGAGCTTGTTGGTCGCCAGCAGTTCGTAGCGCCGCGCGGCGGCGATAACGGGCAACTCGCCGTCTTCGCTCAGAAAATAAACATGCCCGTCGGCGTAGACTGGTGAGGCGCTGTAGTGCCCCCCCAGGCGCTGACGCCAGACGAGCTTGCCGGAAGCGGCCTCGAGGCAGCTCAGGATGCCCGCCTCGTTGGTCATGAACAGCAAGTCGCCGACGAGCAGCGGGGCACAGCGCGACGGCATGGCCTGCTGCTCCTTCCAGACAACGTTCGCCGTCAGGTCTCCGCTTCCTTCGGGCCGGACGGCAAACTCGCGCATGCCGCCGTCCGCCGTGTTGATAAACAGCAGTCCATGCCCGAACAACGGGGGTGCGGCCGCGTTCATCCCCCCATGACGGATCCGCCACACGATTTCCCCACTGAGCGGCTCGTAGGCGGTTGTGCCGGCGGCGGCGGGGCTGATCAACAGCGGCCTTCCCTCGACCTCAATGACCAACGGGGTTCCGTAGGCCTTCTTTGCGTCGCCGTCGGAGGTGCCGTAGTCGATATCCCGGTCGCGCTTCCAGACCGTCTGGCCGGTTGCCTTGTCTAACGCCACGACGTATTGCAGGTCAAAGCCGTCGAAGTTGATGAACAGGAGATTGCCAAACAGGATCGGCGACGAGCCCGCGCCCCGGTGATGGTCGCAGGGCAGATCTTGCCGCGTCCAAAGCGTCGCCCCCGTGGCCGTGTCGAGGCAAGCCGTGCCGTGGCTGCCGTAGTGGACGTAAATCCGGCCCTCTTCGACAACCGGCGTCGGCGAGGCGTAGCTGTTGAAGGGGTAGCAAAACTGCGGCTTGGCGATGTGAAACACCACCCTATCCAGCAGGATCTTGCCCGTCGCACGGTCGAGCTTGATGACCGACAGTTCCTTGCCGTCTTCGGTGGCCGTGGTCAACCAAACCTCGTCGTGCCAGATCACGGGCGACGACCAGGCACGTCCGTGAATCGGCGTCTTCCATTTCACGTTCTTCGACTCGCCCCACTCCGTCGGCAGGCCTTTAGCGTCTGAGACGCCTTGACCATCGGGCCCGCGAAACTGCGGCCAGGTCTCACCGGCCCGCAAAACGGGCCCGGCCGTAAGGAAGAGCAGAGCGAGGGAAACGATGAATCGCATCAAGAGGAAATCCTTGGCACCGGTTGAAAGACAGCCGCGCTGGCGGTAAATCCGTGCAAAAAGTTCTTGCCCCCGATCGGCCCCATTTCTCCCTGGGCGAAAAAGCCGGCGAGAGGAATCTTGCCGAGCACCTCGCGGACCACGCCTGCATCGTGGTCGGGCACATCGAACAGCCGGGTGCCCCGCCCGTTGCAGGTGAAGAGCAAGGCCGCCGCGCCTCCCCCGGCCTGCCCGAGAAGCTCGCGCAGATCTTCGCCTGCTGTCTGCGCGTCGCGCACGTGGAACTGCACGGTTTGCCCCCTCCGCAGGTAGTCACCGATGGCCAGCGAGCCGGTCTCGCGGTCGGCGCCGATGCAATTGCGGATCAGAAAATCACCCCGGTCGAAATGCTCCTGGTATTCGTTGATCACCAGGCCCAGGTGTAAGCCCTTTTGCACGAGTTGCTGATCGTAGGGCGTAAGTTCATCGAACAGTTCCTGAAGCTGGACCAGCGGAGGCTTGCCGCTTAGTTCGGCGATGACGTTCTGTTCGGCCTTCGTCACCACATAAGGCCGGCCGATCGGCCGGCATCCCTGCGAGACGACGGGGCAAATGCGAACGCCCCCATGTATCAGGGCTCCAACAGCGCCGGAGTTGACAACCCGGTCGCCCATAATCAAGCGGTTGCGGCCCGGACTCGCCGCCCCGCTAGCCATGCCCCCCAGGATCGGGACGCCAGGGTGGTCCTCGTTAAATCGCTCCAGCAGCCAATCGGCCGGAAACGAAAATGGATCGGCCAGCAAGATCAGGGCCGATCCGTCGGGCCACGCCCCGGATAGATCTTCCGGCCAGCCGAGAAGCGTTCCTCCGTCGGCCGTGTTTGCAAACTCAAGCTCCAGGGGGTGCAACGACGCGCCCGGCAGACTGGCCAGCCACAGTGCCAGCGCCGGGTCTCCCTCGACTTCGCGATCGTCGCCGACGATCGACTCCCCTGAGCATCCCAGCAAACAGCCGGGCGAAAGCCGTCGCGTGATCTCACTGCAGATGGCCTCCGCCTGCGGCGCGTGGTGGGCTGAGAAAAAAACGACCGCCAGATCGGGCCTGGCGCCCAAATCCTCCCCGGCGCGCGTGCAGACCTCGTCGATTGCCCCGGCGGTCTTCGGCGACGTGGAAAGTGCCGAAGCGAAGCGGGGGGGGAGATTATCTGCCGCGTTCATGCAGTGTGGTTAGTCGTGGTCGGCAAAAATGGCTTTCAAGACTTCGTTCCACGCCGCCTCGTGCGGCATGACGCGCTGCCAATCGGCGCGGGCCGCCGGCTCGCCGTTCTTCAGGTTCTCAAGCAAGCGGGTGGCAACCTCCCGCGTTTCGCGAAACAGGGCCAGGCTCTTGGCCCGGTCGCGCGGCGAGTAGTCCTGCCAGATGTCGGTCGCCCCCAATGCACTGTCGCAGTCGGCCACGAGGGTCGTCAGGTGGTCGATCGCCTTCGCTCGGGCAGCCGCCGGGCCCATGCTGCCTCCTCCGCTGTCGCCTCTCTTGTCCTGCCGGCCAGATCGCCAGCCGACCTCACTTGATTGTAATGACGAGCAAGCGGCGTCGCGAGAGTCTCTCGAAGAGTCGGGGGAGGAGAGGCGACGAACGGCGTCCCACACCAAGGCGCCAAGGTTTTAAGCCTCTTTGTCGATCCGGATTTTCAGCTCCTTGAGCTGTTTGGCGTCGACGGAGCCCGGCGCTTCGGTCATCAGGTCGGTCGCTTTCTGGGTCTTGGGGAACGCGATGCAGTCGCGGATGTTGTCCAGGCCGCCGAAGAGCATCACGCAGCGGTCGATCCCCAGGGCGATGCCGCCGTGCGGCGGGGCGCCGTATTGCAGCGCGTCGAGCAGGAAGCCGAATCGCTCCTTGGCGTGTGCCGGGTCGATGCCCAGCAGCGAAAAGACCTGTTGCTGCACCTGGTTGTCGTGGATCCGGATCGTTCCTCCTCCTGCCTCGTAGCCGTTGATCACCAGGTCGTAAGCTTGAGCGCGGCACTTGCCGGGATCACTCGCCAGCAGCGGCAGGTCTTGCGGGCGCGGGGCCGTGAAGGGATGGTGCATGGCGGCCCAGGTCTTCTCTTCCGCGTCCCAGGCGAACATCGGGAATTCGACGACCCACGAAAAGTGCATCTGGCCCGGCTTGTAGAGCTTCAGCTCTTCGCCGAAGCGCTTCCGCAGGGCGTAGAGCGCCTTGCACGTCACTTCAAAGGCGTCGGCCACGAAGAGGAGGAAATCGCCCGGCTCGGCCTCCATCCGCTCGGCGATGCGCTCAAGCAACGTCGTGGCAAAGTTCTTGGCCGTCGGTGAGGCCAGCGTTCCCCCCTCTTCGACTTTGAACCAGACGAGCCCTTTGGCGCCGAAGTTCTGCTTCACAAACTCGGTCAGCTCGTCGATTCCCTTACGCGAGTAGTGCGCCGCCGCCTGTCTGGCGTTGATGCCGCGCACGCGCAGGCCCGACTCGGCCGCCTCGCGAAACACGCGAAATTCGGCTTCGCGCGCCAGGTCGGTAACGTCGACGAGCTCCATGCCGAAGCGCAGGTCGGGCGCGTCGTGGCCGAAGCGCTCCATCGCCTCGTCGTAGGTCATGCGCGGCAGAGGCAACGGCACGTCGAGGCCGAGAAGCTGTTTCGCCAGGCGGGCCATCAGTCCGTCGATCATGCCGATCACGTCGTCGGCGTTGACGAACGACATCTCCAGGTCGAGCTGCGTGAACTCGGGCTGGCGGTCGGCCCGCAGGTCTTCGTCGCGAAAGCAGCGGGCCACCTGCACGTAGCGGTCGTAGCCGGCCACCATCAGGATCTGCTTGTAGAGCTGCGGCGACTGCGGCAGGGCGTAGAACAGGCCGGGGTGCACGCGGCTGGGCACAAGATAGTCGCGCGCCCCCTCCGGCGTGCTGCGGCCGAGCATCGGTGTCTCCACGTCGATGAAGTCGTGCTCGTCGAAGTAGTCGCGCATCGTCTTGATGATGCGGTGCCGCAGCACGAGGGTGCGCTGCTGCGCGGGCCGACGCAGATCGAGGTAGCGGTACTTCAGCCGCAGGTCTTCGCCCGGCAGTTCTTGGGCGCCCGGTTGAAACGGGGGCGTGAGGCTTTTGTTCAGGATCTCGAGGCGCTTGGCCCTCAGCTCGACCTCGCCGGTGGCGAGGTCGGGATTGGCCGTCCCCTCGGGGCGCCGGGCGACCTTGCCGGTTACGGAAATCACAAACTCAGTGCGCAGGGTTTTGGCTAACTCCTGCACCTCCGGCCCCGACTCGGGGTTGAAGACGATCTGGCTGCGGCCGTAGCGGTCGCGCAAGTCGACGAAGAGCAGTCCCGCGCCGTGGTCGCGGTAGGAATCAACCCAGCCGCAAAGGGTTGCTTCCTGGCCGATGTGCTCCGGCCGCAGGTCGCCGCAAGTGTGGGTACGGATCAACGCTCACTCTCCCATCAAGACTCGACGTTTCGCCAAGCCGCGTATTGTAAAGAGAAGCGCCGTAACCCGCTAGGTTCGCCAGCGGCGGGAAGTGGGCTACTAGTGTGGTGAAGAATTTTGAGTGGTCGCTGGGCGACCAAAGGCAGCCTATTCCTTGAGATCGATCTTCTCGACTTCCGCGGGGTCGATGCCATGCCGGCTCATGGCGGCCCGCATCTTCATGAGTAGATCAAACGTCTCGCCTTGCTGCTCGCGACACTCCTGAAGATTCTCCCACAGAGCCCGACGGTGATCGTCTGGATGGCGCCGGTCCCACTCGATACCAGCAAAGAACGCCCCCGCCACGGCCATCAACCACAGCATCGTTTTCAAGGAGAACTGGGGGCGGCGCATGAGAGCTATCAGTTTCCGGGAAGGTCGTTGATGAGTGCCCCGCCGCCAGGATGGACTTCGCGCGTCTGATAGATCTTTCGCGGCTCTCGTTTGCGCATCGTCTCCAGCCATGAGTCGAGAAACAACTCGCCTTCGTCGGCGCGTCGCTTTGCTTCAATCTTGGCCTGGAATGCCATGCGCCCAAAGAACGCCCCCACGACCAGCATGGCCACCAGCAACGCGCGGAGGGTGAATTGTGGGCGCGGCATGGGATTCACCGTGGCTGTCGTTTGGTAATCACCGTGCCGGCATAGACCACGATGAGCCAAGACTCGACCGCGACCACAAATCCCAGCATCAAGGGCTTGCTCCCAAAAAAGACAGCCGTTCCCAGGAATGCGACCATTGCCCCCGTGGAGATGGTCAAGAGCGTTTTCACGACCAGCACGCTGAACTGAAACCGTCGGCTCATGGGGGGAATGGCACTAACTTAAGGAAGTTTTCGCCGGCGGGCGTGCCTGAAAAGTAAGCAGGGGCGCCAACCAGCTACTTCACGTCCACGATACTTTCTTTCACGGTCTCCCACCTAACTCTGCCAGACCGGTTCAAATGGTTCATGAAGATTGTTAGCTGGCACGGCTCGTCCACGGGATCAAAGTCACCTTCGACGGAGTAGAAGAACAGCCACGACCTCTTGGTCGGGCCGCCCTCGGTGGAGCATCCATTCCCGTCGGGCCACCCATGTCCCACACATAGCAGGCATTCGTCTGGTTCAAACAGCGAAAAGTACCTGCCCTTGATGCGGAATGGGATGCCAACTCGCGGACTCTCTATCTCGATCGTAGTGCCGTATGCGTCCAGCAAGCGCCAGCCGCCCAGCGCGAGGCAGACGATCGCGGCCAACCCCAGCAATCCACGCAAGCTGAATTGGAGAAAGCGACGTTTCACAGGGCCATTAGACCGCGCCAGAGCGGCGGGGCAAAGAACGGCAAGGTTTCGCCATTCTCGACATACTGTTTCTCGAAAAAGCTCCGCAATTTGGAGGCGGCTTTCGCCCTCTTCGCGGCCTATTACAATTTCTGCTGGCGGACGCGGAAACCGGGGAAGTCCGGCAAGTGCCGACCGACGGCGGCCATGATGGCGAAGGTAACTGATCGCCCCTGGTCGTTTGACGACCTATTCAACGCCGTTTTGGAGCTTTCACCACAGTAGTAGCCCACTACCCAGCGGCGCGAGCAGACTAACCTGGCGCGTCAGCGAGGGTAATTGGCTGGATTTTCCTCGCTCGCGCTCGGGTTAGTGTGTGTGGCGTGGGCTTCCATCGAGAAAATACCGCATCAGCTTCCAGCCCTCGTCGAACGCCAGTCCGGATTGGCCGGCGCTGACTTCGTCGTAGGTTCGAGCGGTGTCTGGGGTCACGCCGCTGCCGGCGATGATGAAGGGCACGTAGCCGTGGCTGTGCGTTTTGGTGCGCAGCGGCGTGGGATGGTCGGGTGTCACGAGAATTCGGTAGTCACCTTCTTCTTTAAGCGCCTCCCAGAGCGGGCCGACGATGTGGCGGTCGATCTCTTCCAGCGCCTTGATCTTGGCGGCGCAGTTGCCTTCGTGCGAGGCTTCGTCGGTCGCTTCCACGTGAACGCAGATGACGTCGGTCGTCGGCAGCGCTTCGATGGCAAAACGCCCCTTGGCGGCGTAGTCGGTGTCCAGGTAGCCCGTCGCCCCCGGAACCTCGATCCGCTGCCATCCCAGCAGGGCCGCCAAACCGCGGAGCAGATCGACGGCCGTAATCATCGCCCCTCGGCGGCCGTACAAGTTCTCGAAGGGGGTCAAAGCAGGGGCCTTCCCTTGTCCCCAAAGCCAGATGTTAGTGGCGGGCGGTTTACCCGCCCGCTTGCGGGCGACGTTGACCGGGTGCTCGGCAAAGAGGCCGATGCTGTCGGTCATAAGCTGGTTCAAAAGGTCGCTTCCCGGTCCGCGTGGATAGTCGTCAAGCACCGGCTTGTCCGTCAGGTCGTGCGGAGGGGTCGCCCTGGTGTCGCGGGTGAAGGGCGCTGCGCCTTCCCCGGGCCGATAGATGAGCAGGTTGCGGTAACTGACTCCGGCCACAAACTGCAACCGTTCGTTCCCCAGTTTTTCTTGGGCGGTTACCAACAGCGCGCGGGCTTCGTCGGTCGAGATGTGCCCGGCCGTGAAATCGCGCATCGTCTGCTCTTCGATCGTGACCAGGTTGCAGCGGATCGCCCAGTCGTTTTTCCCCAGCGGGATGCCCTGGGCTGCGGCCTCCAGGGGCGCCCGACCGGTGAAGTGCTCCAGCGGGTTGTAACCCAGCAAGCTCAAATTGGCGACATCCGAACCGGCGGGCAGACTGGCCGGCACGTGATTCGCGCGACCCACCACGCCGGCCTCGGCCAGGGCATTCATGGCGGGAAGGCGGGCGGCTTGCAGCGGTGTGCGTCCTTCGAGTACGTCTTGCGGCTCGTCGGCACAACCGTCTGGAATAACAATGGCGTATTTCATGCTCTTTGCGTTCAGGTTGGCGTGGCGCCCGATGCAGGCAGCCTCTAAAGCTATTCATCGAGCGTCGGTTCAGCAAGCGACCAACGGCACCGTCTCCCTCTCCCTCCGGGAGAGAGCCGGGGTGAGGGCGGCTTGCACCAGCTTGTCGTTCGCCTTTGGCTTCCGGCCTCTCAACCTCGCAGAACTCACCCGGCCCGTTGAACTTTCGCCCGTCGCCGTGCGTCCTTGAACATAAACGGGAGTCTTGTTGATGACCGACGGCCAGATGCTCGAGTGTGAATTGCTCGTCACGCGATGCCAGCGTGGCGACATGTCTGCATTCTCTTCGCTCGTAGAAATGTGGGAGCGGCCGCTGTTTTACTACTTGCGGCGGCTTGCTCCTTCCGAGGCGGAAACGTGGGATCTTCTGCAGGAAACGTGGCTGAAAACGTTTCGCTCGATCGGTTCTCTGCGCGACCCCCGCGCTTTGCCCGCCTTCCTGTATAAAACCGCGAGAAACGCCGCCGTCAGCCGGCTCCGACTGCGAGAGCGCGAAGAAGAGCTGGCGAATCCCGCGGCATGTATCGCGACGGAGTCCGAGGAGATCGCGGCCTTCGACAGCGCCGAGCAGGTGCACCACGCGCTCGATCAACTACCGATCGCACAAAGGGAAGCGCTCACCCTCTATTTTCTTCAAGACCTGTCGCTGGACGAAATCGCGACCCTGCTCAGGGTGCCGTTGGGCACGGTGAAGTCGCGGCTCTACTACGGCAAATTAACGATCCGGAAAATTCTTCAAGGAGACGACCATGTCAGCTAACTCACCCGACTTTCGCCAGCAGCTTCTCGAAACCCAGGACATGTCGCCGGCGCTGCGCGACGCCTGCCGCAAGGAAATCGCCGCCCTGTCGCAGCACACCCTCACGCCCCGCACAAGCGGATTGCTGGTGCTGTTATTGCTCGCGACGCTCCTCTTCGCGGCGGTGGGGCTCCGCGCGATGCTGTTTCACTACCGGGGGCCCTTGCTCTACGGCGTGTGGACGACATTCACGCTGGCGAGCGCAGCGGGCGCCGTCTGGATCGGCGTGTCGCTCTGGCAGGGGCGGTTCCAATGGAAATCGTATTTTCCCGTCGCCGACGCCTTCACGGTTGCGGCCGCCGTCATCAGCGTCCTGACGCTGCTCATGGGAGCTCGCGCGCCCGCCGACCCGGCGTCGAGTTTCGCCACGCTGTACGCCCTGACGTTTCTGGTGATCTGCGTAGCCTGGAGCATTCATAGCCGGATCGCCGCCGCAGAACTGGCCGCCAGGGAACACTCGCTGCGGATCGAGTGCCGGCTGGCCGACCTTGCCGGCCGAATGCAGCGGCCGTCAATCTAAGATCCGCATCCGCACGCTGCCGGGCCGCACGCACTTGAGCCGGTCGATCTCGTCCACGGCCGACGCGGTGGCGCTCTCAACCGTATCGTGCGTGATGATCACCAGCGAAACGACCGCCTGCTGGTCGGTGGGCGGCTCGCGTTGAATGACCGAAGCGATCGAAATGCCGCGGCGGCCGAGGACGCCCGTGATCTCGGCCATCACGCCCGGCCGGTCTTCCACGTTGAGCCGCAGGTAGAACCGGCCGGCGATTTTCTTGGGGTCGCGCAGCGCCACGCGCGCTTCGCGCTGCGACCAAAGCTCGAGCGTGCGGAAGGTGATCGCCGTGCGGCCGACAACCGTATCGATCAGGTCGGCCACCACGGCGCTGGCGGTCGGCATGCGGCCGGCGCCGAGGCCGTGAAAGAAGACCGGACCGACGGCGTCGCCCACGACGCGGATGGCGTTGAAGGCCCCGCGCACTTCGGCCAGGGGCGTGCCGACCTTGACCAGGGTCGGAGAAACGTGCAGTTCCAGACCGTCGCCGGCCAACTCCGCGACGGCCAGGAGCTTGATGCGGTAGCCAAGTTCCTTGGCGTTCTTGATGTCGACCACGTCGAGCCCGTCGATCCCCTGGCGAGGGATGTCTCGCCAGTGGACGCGGGCCCCGAAGGCCAGATGGGCCAGGATGGCCAGCTTCTGGGCCGTATCCGTACCGTCGACGTCCATCGTGGGATCGGCCTCGGCGTAGCCAAGCCGCTGTGCTTCGGCCAGCGCCGCCGCGTAATCGGCGCCGCGCTCTTCCATCTGGGTCAGGATGTAGTTGCTGGTACCGTTGAGAATCGCGGTGAGCGACTCGATCTGGTTGGCCGAAAGGCACTGGCTGATGTTGGCGATGATCGGAATGCCGCCGGCCACGGCCGCTTCAAAAGCGATCGAGCGGCCCAGTTCACGGGCCAGATCGAAAAGCTCCGGCCCGTGCTCGGCGAGCAGGGCTTTGTTGGCCGTGACGACGTCCTTGCCGCTCTCCAGCAGCGCCACCACGATCGAGCGGGCCGGCTCCAGCCCGCCCACCACGTGCGCCACCGCGCTGATTTCGCGGTTGCTCGTGATCGTTCGCAGGTCGTCGGAGAGCACTCCGAGGGGCAGTTGATAATCGCGTTCTTTGGCCAAGTCCTGGACGACGACTTTTTCCAGCCAAATGGTGCGGCCGGCGTGGCGCGCGGTGCGGTCGCCGTAATCGACGAGCAGCCGAGCAACGCCCGCCCCCACCGTTCCCAATCCGACAATCGCAACCTTGGTTTTTTCCACCGCGTTAAGTCCGTTTGCCCAAGCGTCGATGTGCGGGGTCTCGACCGGTGATCAGCGCTCACTTCGAAGCGCGACGCCGAAGCCGCCGGTAAGCGCCATCCTAGGTAGGGCGTGCGTTGAGCGTCAAGGCAAAGCGCGCCCCGGGGGATACCATTTGCCCACGGATGGCGTCAGGGGCGGCCCCGCCAAACTCGGTCACAAAATAAGACGTATTCGTCTAGCGCATCTACGATCGGCTCTGGCAGGAGCAGAAGCGGCGCATAGATCGCGTCTAGGGACGATTCCGTCTCACAGAGAGCGTAGACGGGCCCGGCGCTCAGCGGGTAGGCGATCAAGAGCCCTAGGACCGCGATTAGGATGACCGGAGCAAATCGGCTAGACTTTCTTTCCATTGCGGCAGCCTAGCCACGGCCACACAGGAAGCCAAGGCCAGTATCTGAATGAGCGAGTCTCGCAAGCACCTTGGCGTGGCGTCCTGGACAGCACTGATCCTGGTGATGATCCTCGTGGGATATCCGCTATCTGCAGTGCCGATGCTCTGGGCACGTGATTTCATGCCAGACACAGCCCAAGATGCCGTCCGCGCGATCTACGAGCCGCTTCATTGGCTGGCAGTCGTGCTGACCGGACAGGGAAACGGCTGACCCATGCCCCGCCCAATTCGCCCTCCCGGCGTTGCTGGCGGCCATGCCGTCAACCCGGCGGTGGATACCGAACTTTCGCGGCGCGAGCGTGTCTTATCGGCTACGCAATATGTCCAAATTGAAGATCGACGGCTCTTACGGTGAAGGCGGCGGACAGATCCTGCGAACGTCGCTGGCCCTGTCGATCATTACGCGCCAGCCTGTCCACATCGAGAACATCCGGGCCAAACGCGATAAACCGGGGCTGCAGCGCCAGCACCTGGCGGCCGTGAGGGCGGCTGCTCAGATCAGCGCCGCCAGGCTTTCGGGAGACGCACTGGGTTCCCGCGACTTGCGATTCGAGCCGGGTGCCGCGCGGGCGGGCGACTACACCTTTGATGTCGGTTCGGCCGGCAGCACCACGCTCGTGCTGCAGACGATTCTGCCCCCCTTGCTTCTGGCTGACGGGCGCTCGGTGATCGAGCTGGTTGGCGGCACGCACAACCCGTTCGCTCCCCCATTCGATTTTCTCGATCGGGCCTTCTTGCCGCTGCTGAATCGAATGGGTCCCCAGGTCGTGATGACGCTTGAGCGTCCCGGCTTTTATCCGGCGGGCGGGGGCCGTTTGCGGGTCGAGGTCGAGCCTGCGCCCGGCCTGACCCCGCTAGAAATCGTCGAGCGGGGCGAGACACGACGGCGTCTCTGTCGCGTCACGTTGTCAAATTTACCCGAGCACGTCGCCCAGCGGGAACTCGCCACCGTCGCATCCGCCCTCGACTGGCCCGAAGAGTGTCTTGAGACGCGACGCTACCAGGACCGTCATTTCGGACCGGGCAACGTCGTGACGATCGAAATCGAGAGCGAGCGTATCCGCGAGGTGTTTACGGGCTTCGGTCGGCGCGGCGTGCCGGCCGAAACAGTCGCAAGCGAAGCGGCGGCCGAGGCGATGCGTTACCTGGCCGCCGACGTTCCAGTCGGCGAGCATCTGGCGGATCAGTTGATCTTGCCGCTAGCGCTGGCCGGCGGCGGAACCTACGTGACGCTGCGGCCGTCGCCGCACGTTACGACCAATATCGAGATCGTTGGCAAGTTCCTCGGCGTGCCGATCCGCGTCGAGCCACTCGCCGAGCGGCGCTGGCAAGTCCGTGTCGGCCCGTAGACGCGACGTCCCGCCGCGTTGGCTTCCAAGCCATCGAGATTCGCACGAATAGCCGACTGCGATGCCTTGACGAAACCGGCAAGACGCCGCTTCTACGTCTCTTCCCCCGATTGTCGAGGTACGCTTACAATTGAGTCCCTTGAGGGCAGGCGGCGATGGATACGGTGACGAGAATGTTGGCTTCCCCGTCGGAACGATCCGCGCTCCTCCGTTACGGCGGAGGGGTTGCGATTCTGGGCATTGCGACCTGGTTGCGACTCGAGTTCGACGAGGCGCTGGCCGGGGGCGGCTTCATGATTTTCTTCGTGGCGGTCATCGTCGCTTCCTGGTTCGGCGGTCTGGGACCCTCGCTCTTGACGCTTGTCCTGAGCCTGGTCGTTTCAACTCGGCTATTTGAGTCGCCGCCAGAGGACCAACCCACGGCCCGCGCCCTGTTCGGCCTGTCGCTTTTCTTCTTCACGGGATTGACGACGGCCATGCTAAGCGAATCGCTCCGCGCGGCGCAGCGGCGGGCGGAGGCCGCCGACCGTCGCAAGGATGAGTTTTTGGCCACCCTCGCGCACGAGCTGCGCAATCCGCTGGCGCCGATCAGCATGGGCCTTGAACTGCTTCGCCTCCCCGGCGTCGACTCGGCCACGCGCGAGTGGACCCGAGAGGTCATGGAAAGACAGGTGCAGCACCTGGTGCGGCTCGTCGACGACCTGCTCGACGTCTCGCGCATCACGCGCGGCAAAGTAGAGCTGCGCAAAGAGGTCGTGGAGCTTGGCAGCGTCGTAGCGGGGGCCGTGGAAACCGTCCAGCCGCTCATCAACGAGAAACAGCACGAACTGGTTGTTTCGCTGCCCGAAGAACCCATCACCCTTCTCGTCGATCCGGTCCGCTTGGCACAGGTGATCGGCAACCTGTTGAGCAATGCCGCCCGGTATACGCCGCCCGGCGGCCGCATCTGGCTGAGCGGCGAGCGAAGCGGGGGGATGGCAACGATCCGGGTGCTCGACCCGGGCATCGGCATCGCGCCGGATATGTTGCCGCGGGTGTTCGAACTGTTTGCGCAGGCGCAGACACAAGGCGGCCAGGGCGGGCTGGGAATCGGTCTCACGCTGGTCCGAAGTCTCGTGGAGATGAGCGGCGGCACGGTCGAGGCGCGTAGTCCCGGCCTGGGCAAAGGAAGCGAATTCGTCGTTCGTCTGCCGCTGGTTGCCGCGGATCAGGCCCCCGAAAACAGGCCGAGCCAGTCGGCACAGACACAACTGCCGGCGCGGCGCGCGTTCGTCGTCGACGACAACGCCGACGCGGCGGCGACCCTTTCGGAACTGCTGCGGAGAGACGGGCATGAGGTCCACACCTTCAACGACGGCTACTCCGCGCTGGCGTCGGCCGCAGCGATCGCCCCCGACGTGGTGCTGCTCGATATCGGGATGCCAAAAATGGACGGCCTGGAGACGGCCCGCCGCCTCCGCAAGATGCCCGCCACGGCCGCCGCGCTGCTGGTCGCGGTGACCGGATGGGGTCAGGAGGCCGACCGGCGGCGTGCGCAGGAGGCCGGTTTCGACCACCACCTGGTTAAGCCGGTCGACACGGACGCGTTGCGAGAGTTGCTTGCCAAATACGGCCCACCCGCCAACGTCCGTCGCTGTACGATTCTGTCGTCGTAACCGTTCCTGCCGCCGGGGTGGCTGCCACTCGGTCAGGCTGCAGGTCGGTGCGCCGTTGAATTTTGCCTTCGTCGGACTGTCTCTGCGGTAGCATGAACGGGCCTGGGACGTTCTCGCGGGGATCGATGGCCGGTTGCGGAATCGCTGACGGCGGAGGAGCCGGAGAAGCGGGCGAGGTTTCTGCCGGTGGATCGCTGGGCGAAGCCGCTGGCGTGCTGGGAGGTGCCAGGCCGGGCGGCGGGCTGACGAAGGTCCGTTCCGGCGCCGAGCACTCTCCGCCCGCGGGAGCGAGCAAGCGCCCGAAACCGACGGGAACCCGACGCACGCGACGCTCCTCGACGTACCGCACCGTTTGCACGGGCACCTGCCGGACGTGAACGCGCGGCTGGTAGCTGACCTTGGGCACCGAGATGGTCACCACGTTCGGCTTCCAGACGCGAACGCTTTGAACCTTGTCCGGTTGCTTGACGCGAACGGGGCGCAACATGGGCAAACGCCAGTATTCGCGGCCGGTCGCCGGATCGACGGTCCAGCCCCCCTGCACCCAGCGCAACTGGGTGGTCGTGCGGCCGTCGCGCACCACGCGCTCGTCGACCCACACCCCCTCGTCAACCTGCTGCGGCACGAAGGTTGTGACCGGTTCGTATCGTACGTACCGCTCTTCGCGGTACGAGGTCTCGATCACCGGCCGTCGCACGGTGTACGTCTCTTCTCGGTAGGCGGTGCCGCACGCGGCTGGCTGGGCGGGCGAGGAGACGAGCGGCGCGCCGCTCACCCCCGGCGCGGCCATCACGCACGGCGTGGGGGCCGTGGAGGGCTGCATCGAGACAAAGCGGGTTGAGGGCCGCCACTCGTCGTCTTGCGGTTCGGCGGCACCTGCGCCGACAACAGCGGCCAGAAGCGAGGCAACGGCAATCATCAAGCCAGGTTGAAGCGGGTAGCGTGACATAGGACACCTCCGTGCATATCGGACGCGGCGCCGGAGGTGCGTCGATGGGCGCTCCCAACGGTGCCGTGCCTGGCGTGGTACGCCAAACACTTCATAAGCAAGTGCGAACGGCATGCCTCCGGCGACGAGCACCGTGGGAACGTTAAGGGGGGCAACGGCGCAAAGCTGGGCGGCGTTTGCGAGCGCCTTTCCGAGGATCACAGGCGCCGTTGGGTGCCCGATCGTTTGTACTTTTTTCAACGGCAGGAATGCCGTAAAGCGCGCATCCGCTTCAAGCAGCAAACATGAAGGCGAGCGGGACGTGTCAGCGTCCCGGTCAATCCCCCGTTAACCGCAGGTGTGGCGTCGTTGTTCTTCGTTCCGTTCCTCATAAATGGCAGCGGGCGGGGCCGACGACGAAACGCTGTCTCGGTCGTGTCTTCTGCCGGTAGAATGCCGGGCGAAGAGCGGCGCCTGTGTGGGGCGCCTCGCGAGGCCTTTGAGTGCGGCTGACATGAAAATCTATACCAAGACGGGCGATAGCGGTGAGACCGGGCTTTTTGGCGGGCCGCGCGTCTCAAAGGACGATCCGCGGGTCGAAGCCTATGGCGATGTCGACGAGTTGAACGCGCTTCTGGGGCTAGTCCGCTGCGAACCGCTTGAGGCGCCGATCGACCAGCTTCTGGCGGTGATTCAGAACGAGTTGTTCGACCTGGGGGCCGAACTCGCCTCGCCAGAGCCCGATCGCGTCGGCACGAGGCGCATCACCGCGGTCCGGGCGGGCGCGCTGGAATCGGCGATCGACCAATACGAGGCCCAACTGCCTCCGCTCAAAAACTTCATTTTGCCCGGCGGCGTCCGGGCAGCCGCCCTGCTGCACCTGGCCCGCACGGTATGCCGCCGCGCGGAACGCAGGGTCGTCGCCCTCAGCCGGCGCGAACCGATTTCGGCGGAAATCGTCGTCTATGTCAACCGGCTCAGCGACTTGCTATTTGTTCTTGCGCGTGCCGCCAACCACGTTGCCCGCCGTGGCGACGTCCCCTGGCAGCAGGCGTCGACCACGGAATGAACCGACGGATGAACATCGAGCGATGCACGGCCGACGATTTTAGGGCCATCGTTTGCGATCTGCCGGCGTTTTGGGGAAGCGATCGGACCCGCGCCATCCATCACCCGATGTTCCTGCACGAATTCGGCGATACGGCCTTCGTCGTGCGAAACGGTTCGTGCGTTGCGGCGTATCTGTTCGGCTTCGTTTCGCAAACCGAACCGGTCGGCTACGTGCATCTGATCGCGGTTCGCGACAGCCACCGTCGGCGCGGGTTGGGCCAGGCGCTCTACGCCCGGTTTGCCGAAGTCGCCAGGCGGCGAGGCTGCTCCCGGCTGAAGGCCATCACCACCCCGTCCAACTCGCTGTCGATCGCTTTCCACCGCTCGCTCGGCATGCGGATCGTGGGGGCCAAGACGGCGGACGAGGTGTGCGTCGTCCGCGACTATGCCGGCCCTGGCGAAGACCGGGTGGTGTTCGAGCGGTCGATCGACTGAATCTTCCCAATACGCCGGCGGCGGTAGCGAACAACCCTTCATGGTTCTTCGCCTCGCCAAACTCTGCCGGCTGCTCGCGCTGGCGGCTTCGGTCGCCACTTGCTACGAGCGAAGCGCCGCCGGCCAGGAACGGGCCGAGGAGATCACCGTCGAGCCCGTCCGCTTTCATCACGACGACGACATGCTGGCGGGGGTTCTTTTCCGCCCGACCGGACCCGGGCCGCACGCGGGGATCGTGCTGGTAACGGGCTCCGGCGCAAACGACCGGACTTACGGCGGGGTGGCGACCATGTTGGGCAGGTACTTTGCGGCCCACGGTTTGTGCTGCCTGTCGTGGGACAAGCCGGGCGTGGGAGCGTCGACTGGCGACTTCAACCAGCAGACGTTCCACGACCGCGCGGCCGAAGTGCTGGCCGCGACTCGTTTCTTACGGCAGCGAGCCGAGGTCGACGGCCGGCGGGTGGGAATCTGGGGGCACAGCCAGGGAGGCACGGTGGCTCCGCTGGCGGCTTCCCTGTCTGATAAGGCTGTGTCTGAGGACATCGCGTTTCTGATCGTCGTGGCCGGCTGGCAGGGCGCGGCGTGGCGGCAGGATCTCGTGCGCGTCGAGCAGGAGATGCGGGCCGAGGGCGCCGCCGAGCGGGAGATCGACGAAGCCGTGCAATTCGCCCGCCAGCGGATGGATTTCATGCGCTCCGGTTCGCCCTTCGAGATGCTCGACGCCGCGCAGGAAGCGGCGCAATCGCAGCCCTGGTTCCGCTACGTGCAACGGTGCGACCGGACGCTCTACGGCTCGGCATGCAAGATGGTCAACTACGACAATTCGGCCGCCTGGGAGCGCGTGAAATGCCCGGTGCTGGCGATTTACGGCGGCAAAGACGTATCATCGGGCCCGGCCGAACCGCTGCTCGCCGTCATCCGTCACGGCCTGGCGAAAGGGGGCAACGAAGGTCTGACGCACCGAATCTTTCCCGAGGCACGTCACGATTTTTGTGCGACACGAATCGACCGGGAAGCCGGCCAAGCCGACGAGCTGCCCGCGTTGGAGCCCGGCTACCTGGAGGCGATGAGCGAATGGTTATCGCACGTATGTCCCGACCCAGCGGTCACTCCGCCCCCGGGATCGCGGGCACGCTGAAGCGGTCTGCACTCGATTGCCCGGAAGGGCGCAAGGCTTGCGCCCTTTGGGCAACCCTTGATCATCGTCCGTAATTCAGAACGTTACGTTCTGCAATAGCCACGGATGAACTCGGATAGACACGGATGAAACGACTGAAATGACCGAAAATGCCGTGATCTCCATCGGCGTTGATCGGCGTTCATCCGTGGCTAATCGCGTGGCCCCCGAGCGACGGCCGAGGCCGGCGGGCGGTTACTTTGAATCGCAGTTCCTTGAGTTGACAAGCGGCGGATCATGCCGCAAACTGGCATGCTTCACGCCTTTGCCCACGTGGCGGAATTGGCAGACGCGCTAGATTCAGGGTCTAGTGTCCTCACGGACGTACAGGTTCAAGTCCTGTCGTGGGCACCTTGAAAACAAAGGATTTACGTCAAATCGGCGTGAGTCCTTTTTTCTTTTTGCTCCCTTCTCGTATGCCGCAACGGCTGGGGATGGCTCGCCCATGATTCGCGGCGATGACCGTGGCGGCGGCCTTCCTGGCGGTTTGCCCGCGGCCCTTGGCCATCGTCTTTGTGGTCTTCATGGGAATGATTGCTTTTGAGGTCGCCGCCAGCATCGGGCTTTGCGTGCTCTCCGATCGGCTTTATTCGATTGTCGATCAGCGCAAGCGGCCCGAGCCAGACAAATGAATCTCATCGCGGCCGTGTTGGCAGCGACTGCGGCGGAGCCTTCTTGGCGAAGGATGGTGATACCCGTCGCCGTTTCGACGTCCTAATTGCGATTTGCCGTTGGCTGATCCAGCGGCAGCAATCGCCGGCCGCGGGTAAACAGGCAGCTCTTGCCTTCCCTACTCCAAACCCCGTTCGCGGCGGATGCGGCCGACCTCGTGCATCACGCTGTCGACGATCTGCTGGTTGTCGCCGACGGCTCGCCAGAGGGCGACGTAGCCGACGGCGATGGCGAAAATCGCCGTCACGGCGCCGACCAGGTGCCACTGCGCCCAGGATAAACCGCCGGGGGAGGGTGATTTCAGGTTGCCCGCGGGGTCGGCGGCGCCTCCCAATGCCAGCACGCCCAGGATGAGCAGCATGTTCGCCAGCGCGTAGGGAAAGGCCCGACGCTTGACCTGGTTGCTGCGTGCGATCAGGCCCCGGTCGAGCGAGTAGGTGTCGACCACTTCCTTACACCAGCGGCTCGTGCCGATGAAGTACGTGATCACCAGGCTGTTCACCAGCACCACGGCGATGCCCACCCCCACGCCCAGCATGAAGTGGACCCGGTACCAGGAAAGGGCCGTTTCGCTCGCCGTGTCTCGCAGGTCGGCCTGGTGCAGCGCCAGCCCGACGCCCAGGGCGATCAGCATCAAAAGCAAGGTGAACGACGCCAGCGACGAAATGATGCGGTCCATCCAGGGATACTACGAACTAACGGCGCGGAATACAATTGGCGGAAGAGGGTCTTGGCCTTTAGGTCTTAGGTCTCGGGGCTGCGCTTGAGGTGGAGGATGCCCTGAAGCGATTATCTATTGATTCGATTTTGAATTCGGTTATCAGTGTTATTCTGGCGGCCTTTTGGCGTGGTTCGTAGGGAAGCTGATGCCTCCCGCTCGCCGCGTGATTTGGATGGTGAACTGAGTTGGCTGTGAAGAATGCAACAAACGGATCTCGCGCCGCCGCTCAGAACGCCTTGTGCCCGGTTGTCGCGCTGACGATGGGTGATCCGGCGGGGGTCGGGCCGGAGGTGATTGTCCGAGCCTGGCAAGACCCACGAGTTCACGCCAGGTGCCGCCCGCTCGTCGTCGGCCATCCGGCGATCCTGCGCCGCGCCGCGCAGCTCGTCGGCGCCGAGATTGAAGTTAACGAGATCGACCGGCCCGAAGACGCCGCGGCATCGCCGGGGCTGCTGCCCTGTTTGAAAGCCGTCGATGACGCGGCGCTGGAGATTGTGGGAGCCCGCATCGACGCGCGGGGCGGGCAGGCGGCGTACGACGCCCTGGTTTGTGCGGCCCGGCTGGCGATCGAGGGGCGCGTGGCGGCCATCACGACGGCCCCCTTGAACAAGGCGGCGCTGTGGCAAGCCGGCCACGAATATCCCGGGCATACCGAGCTGCTCGCCGAGCTATGCGGCGTTGACGACTTCGCCATGATGCTCTACCTGGCGAGCAACGACGAGATTCGCGGCGCGGGCGGTTTGGGGGTCATCCACGTGACGTTGCATAATTCCCTCCGGCAGGTGTTCGAGCGGCTGTCGGCCGACGGCATCCTGGCAAAAATCCGCCTGGCTCACTCGGCCATGCGCGGCCTGAAGCAAAGCGCGCCGCGGATCGGTGTTTGCGCGCTCAATCCGCACGCTGGCGAAGAAGGGCTCTTCGGCAACGAAGAGAAAACGATCATCGCCCCGGCCGTCGAAAGGGCCCGGGCCGAGGGGATCGACGCCGACGGCCCGCACCCGGCCGACACCTTGATGGTCCGAGCCCGGGCCGGCGAATTCGACGGCGTGGTGGCCATGTATCACGACCAGGGACACATCGCTCTGAAGTTGCTCGGTTTTCACCGGGCGGTGAACGTCACCCTGGGGTTGCCGATCGTTCGCACCAGCGTGGCCCACGGCACGGCCTTCGACCTCGCCTGGCGAGGCGTCGCCGAAGCGAGCAGCATGATCGAAGCGATCCGCGTCGCCAGCCTGCTGGCCGAGGGCTTTTCCTAAACTACCTGGTTTTGCCGACTAACGGGACAAGGGGCGTGTGGGACCTGCCAAAGTCTGCCAATCTCTGCCACGGCCGGCCACGGCCTGTCAAAGTCTGCCAAAGTCTGCCACCGAGCCGTGAGGCTGATGAAAAAGGGGCCACCGCGAGACTTGCCAAGAATATGGCTTGACCAAGATAGATATTCGTGGATAAGGACGTTGGCCATGGAGCACGCGGCGTAAGCCGAACTGTGGACGAGAAAGGCTACGCAGCAGCCCAACCCACGCTCAGAATGCCTCGACGTCTCCAATGGCCGCTTTAGGCGGCGGAGAAACAGATCCTTTCCGTGGGCCGACGCCCTCGGCGAAGCTCCGTTGCCCCTCCAGGGGCGAGCGCAACGTCACAAAGCGTACGCGAGGATCACGACACTAACCGCGTTTCCGCGACCGGGTTTTCTGTTCGTCTCTTTTGGCTTGCAAGAGTTTCTTCGCTTTTTCAAGCTCGCGCTTGCGGCTGGCGGGAAGACTCTTGCCCGCCCGGTTGATGAAAAACTGGACCATTCGGATGCCGGATCCGATTCCTTTCGGGCTGACCTTTTTGCTGGCCATCTCCTTGGCGATCGTCTCGGCGTCTTCCTTAAACAGCCCCTCTCTGGGAAAGGTCGACACGCTTGTCACCTTGCCGCTCCAACGCCGGTCGCTTCCTTTCTTGTGGCTCTTGGAGTTGGATTTCTGCGCTCGTTTGGCCATTACATCCCCCCTGCGAGGTTCGTCGACCTCTATGTGGTGCAAACGCCGCGCCCGAGTTCTGTCGGCGGCCGGTTCTTCCTCGCCGGTGCTTCGGCCTTGTATACTGCCGGCCGAGAAAGCAGCGCTACGGAGCCACGGAGCCCAAACACCATGACCGTTATCGAACATGAGCGATCGGTCTACTCACGGTACGCCAGCGCCGCGCGACAGGCCGAGGCGTCTCTCTGCTGCGCGGTGAAATACGACAAGAACTTGCTGGCGGCGATCCCCGACGAAATCATCGAGCGCGACTACGGATGCGGCGATCCCACCCCCTACGTGCGAGCCGGCGACACCGTGCTCGACCTCGGTTCGGGGGGAGGCAAGGTCTGTTACATCGCGGCCCAGCTCGTCGGGCCCGCAGGGCGCGTGATCGGCGTCGACTGCAACGAGGAGATGCTCTCGCTGGCCCGCCGCCACCAGGGCGAAGTGGGCCGTAGGCTCGGCTACGACGTGGTCGAGTTCCGGCGCGGCTTGATCCAGGATCTGCGGCTCGACCTCGACCTGCTCGCGGCGGAGCTTGCGGCCCGGCCGGTCGACTCTCCCTCGCGTTGGCTCGAAATGCGGTCGCTCGAAGAAGTCCTCCGCCGGGAGCGGCCGATGATACCCGACAAGAGCGTCGACTGCGTGGTCTCGAATTGTGTTCTCAATCTGGTGCGGCTCGACGACCGCACCCGGTTATTGAGCGAAGTGTTCCGCGTGTTGAAGGAGGGCGGACGAGCGGCCATCTGCGACATCGTGTCGGACCGGGATGTGCCCGACCGATTGCAACAAGACACGCGGCTCTGGTCGGGCTGCCTCTCCGGGGCGTTCCGTGAAGACCGCTTCTTGACCGCGTTCGAAGAGGCCGGTTTTCATGGCATCCGGATCGCCGACCGGCAGCACGAGCCCTGGCGGACCGTCGAGGGGATTGAGTTTCGCTCGCTAACCGTGGTCGCCCACAAGGGCGGGCAGGATGCGAGTCACGGTGCCGACCACACGCTGATCTATCGCGGCCCGTTCAAGAGAGTCGAAGTCGACGACGGACGAGTTTACCATCGCGGCCAGGCGGCCCAAGTCGACGGGGCGACGGCTCGCCTTCTCCAGAGCGAGCCCTACGCAGCGGCGTTTTTAGAAGCCGGTCCCAAGCCGCCGGTGCCGCGCAAGTCTCCCGGTTGCTGCGAGGGAGCTAGCGACTGCTTTGAATAAACCGCTCTCGCACCCAGGCTCGAAACCCGCGAATCCAGGCCGTTTCGTCGGTGGCGAGTTCAAAGTCCAGGAACGGTTCGAGGTCTTTCACACGCAGCATCGGCAGGTTCAGGCTAAAATCCCGTTCCACGTACTTTCCGTCATCGGAGAGCGAATAAGCGGTCAGCCCGCTCTTGCGCCACCGCCAGATTTCGGGTATGCGTAAGGCCGCGTAAATACGCAGTCGCGGCGCCACGCTGCGGCTGATTTCCGTTTCGATGGCGAGGTCCGGTGGAGGATCGACCGAGAGATCGATGTGCCGTCGCCGGCAAACGCGCGGCTGATTCAGAATGTAGTCGCACTCGTCGGCCTCAAGTCCCTTGCCCAGGTCCTTGCTTCTCCAAGTGGTCGATCCCAGGCTCCGCAGAGGAACGCCCAGCTCTTCGGTGAACGCAGCAATCATTTTGCCGATCAGAATTCTGATCGCCTCGTGATCGGATGAAGGACTCATCAACTCGAGCATTCCCTGGTCGTAGGCCATGCGGACATGCCAGTTTTCCTGGTTGTCGCGCAACTGCTCGTAAAGTTGCCAGGAGATGCCCGACAGCACGACCCGGCGTTCGCCTTGCAGCACAGTCTTTTCGACGGTCGCCATTAGAAATGCCTCCAACGCTAACTCAATCATCGCCGGCACCCGCTCGCGGAGCAAGCGGGGAGCGCACGCGGCCCGGGCGGAGCTTCGATTTCGGCGCGCATCATCGTTTAAGCGACCGGAGTGAAAAACGCACATCTCCTACCACATCATGTTCCAGGCGCCGAAGAGGAGCCAGGTGGCGCGGGGCTGCGGGCCATGCAGGGTCTGGTAGATGGGAAATCCCGATTCGAGGGAGAAGTAGCTCCCCGGCACGCGCACCCATGGCCAGTAATAGTTGCCGCCGAAGAGCAGGTCGACGCGAGTGCCCCCTTGCAGATTCGGGGAGTTTGTTTCGACGAGGTTGGCCGTCAGGTTGGGGTCTGCTCCGCGGATGTTCCCCCACCCCATGCCGTGCAAGCGGCCCGAGAGGGCAAGTCGGCGGGACACCCGCCGCCAGGCCCAGGCATTGATGTCGATCTGGTTGCCCAACTCGTACTGGTATCGGTTCCGCCCTGTACGGATGGTGGCGATCGACTGCACGCCCCAGGTCCAGCGCTCGGTTTGTCCGCGGTAGGTCAAACCGGGCATCAAGTCGTAGCTTCCCGACCCAGGGCGGAGCGGATACGAGAGGTGCACCGATCCGGGCACAGAAAACTGGTCGAGCGTCTGCAGCAGGTTGGTCGGAATGCTGATGCCCAGGTTGGCGTGGATCTGCTGGTGCTGCCAGCGCTTCAGGGCATAAAGGGCCCAGAGCGAAATGTCGCCGAGTTGCGTGTAGGAGTCATTAAGTCGGCTGCCGTCTCGTAAGCCGTAGCTGATGCTGTTCTGCTCGAACGGCAGTTGCAGCATGACAGTCAGATCATCGGTGGGGGCATACTCAAGCAGGAACAGGTGCTGCTGTTTGTACATCCGCCGCGGAGCGTAAGTAAACCGGTTGAGCACCTCCGCCAGGGTGTCGACGTGCGAGCCGGTCTGGCTCGCCTGATATCCGACGGCGCTGTAGTGGTAGCTGAACAGCGCGTGCCCGGCCTTCAGCGTGTGATCGCCGGTCACCCCCGCCGGCGCGATGCCGTCAGGACGATACAGGTTGATCGGCATGTTGAGCATGTCGTCGTCGTAGGAGAGCCGGTCGGGGTCTTCAATCGGTCGCTGATAGGGCTGCAGCGACTCCCGTTGGATCACGCGGCGAGGCGGACCGGCCACGACGTAGTTGTAGGTCGGCAACTGCAGCGGTTCGCGAATAGGCTGCTCCAGCGAGCCCCATTGGGGAGGACGCGGATCCGGGGGCGGGACGGCGCTCAGGTAGGCGTCGATGGGCTGCGGCACGTCGGCAAAGCTCTCGTCTTCCTTCACCGCTTCGGCGTCGGGGGTCGGAATTCTGGCGGAGGCTCCGGCGCCGACGGGCTCTGGCGGCCTCGCGCGCGAGGCGGCGGCAAACCGCATCTGGGTCGGCTGACGCGAGGGCGGCGGATCCGCGGCCAGCGCGGCGCTGGCGGTCGACAACACAGCGAGCCAGAGCAGGAAGCGGCTCATCGGCGTCCTCCTTGCTGCCCGGGGGCAGGCCGCGCAGGGGGCGCGGGCGGGCGCGGTTCGGCTCGCGGCGGCGGAATTGGTTCGGGCGCCGGCGCCGGTTGTCCGCGGCCGATCGCGGCCATGTCCTCCAAATCTTCGATCTGCATCAGGTTCGCCAGGTCGGCCACGGCCGACCATTGGCCGTTGAGCGCGCCGATGTAAAGGGGAACCATCGCGGCCAGGTTTTGCTGAACGAGGACCACGTCCTCGAATCCTACCTGGTCCGGCTCCGAATTGTGCCGTTCGTAGACGCTCCGAAACGCGCGGGCGTAGTCGGGCAGGACGTGCTCGGCGTACATCTGTAGCTGGTAGCGGTTCGTCTCGTACTGAGCGAATGTGTTCGCCAGTTGTGCCGTGAGGGCGACCTGGGCGCGGCGAAGCTGTTGCTGGGCCTGGCCCAGGTCGCCCTCGGCGCTGAGGATGGCGCCGCGGTTGCGGTCCCAGATCGGCACCGGCACCCCGATCTGCGTGTTGTAGCTGGTGGTGTGGGCGCCCGGGTTCGTAAAATCCTTTTGCACCGTGCCGTAGAGGATGACGTCGGGGATCGGCTTCACCCGTTCGAGTCGCAACGCGTAACGGGCCTTGCTCGCCAGGTTGCGCCCGATCTCGATATCGGGATGGACGCTCAACATGCGGCGCAGGGCGGCTTCGTAGGTGATCACCGGCACCGGCATGTCGGCCATCCCCTTCAGTGCGGTGGGCGGCATCAAGGGCAATCCCAGTCTCGCTGCCAGTGTCTTCCAGGCGGCCAAGTAGCTGTTCTGGGCCGCAAAGAGCTGCGTCCCTGCCAGGTTGGCCAGGCCGCGCAACTGGGCGGGCTCGAAACCGGCTACGTCGGGCCCCTTGGCCCTTGCTCGCTGAATGTCGAAAACTTCCCGCATGAACCGCACCAGCGCGTCGCTGACAATCACGTTTTCTTCCGCTACGAGGACCGCGAAATAGGCGGCTTTCACCTGAGACAGCACCTCCAGCCGGGTCCGACGCACGAAGAGCTGCGCGTTCATCACGTCCACGTTGGCGACCTCGCGCGCCAGGCCGAGCTTGTTGGCTGTTTTGACCGGTTGCGAGAAATAGATGCCCTGATAGTTACGGGTCAACGACGAGCCGACGGTATCCGACTCGTATCCGACGATGGGGTTTGGATGGGTGCCTGCCTGGATGGCATCGCCTAGCATCGAGATGACGTTGTCCCGCGCCTGGATCAGCGTCGGGTTGTATTGCAGGGCCAGGTCTTGCAACTGCCCCAACGACATCGCGGGACGTTCGGCCGTCGGCTTCGGCAGCGCCAAGGGCCACACCGAGGCCAATTCTGGAAAGAGTTTCTCGACAACGTGGGCGCGCGGCTCTGGGTCCTCCGGGTCGTAGGGGGGCAGGTGGACCGGAGGTGCCTGTGCTCCGGGAATGGCTGTGGGCAAATGCAAGCGCCGCTCGTAGGGTGATTCCGCGACGTCGGCGCCGATGTCGCGGGACTGTGCAACCTGCCTGAAGGGCTTTGCCGAGCCTGCATTTGACGTTTGCTGGGCGGGATGAGCTTGGGGGCGGCCTGAGGCAACACCAGCCCCGGCGGCCGGGCCGGGCCGCGCCGTTGTGGGTTGCGGTGGCCCCGGTTCGTTTGCAGAAGCGGACTTAGCCGGCGTCGTCAGCCGCGGTTGACTAACACGCCAGGGCGATTGGCATGCAGCAACGCAGGGGAGAACGGCGCAGAGCAGCCACAACGCCGCGCCGCCGCCATCTGCGGCGCGCGGCCAGCGACCCCGTCGGTGGGATTTGGGCCCGGCTGCCAAAGGATCTTCTCGCCGAAAAAATTGCACAGTGCGGCAAGTTTATCGGCTCCATCAAACGCTCTGGTTGAATAATTTGTGATGACTGGGTAGATGTTGACGGTGGATACGGAAGAACTGAAGCTACTGAGACAAAGCCGGGACTAGACCGTAACTTGTGGCGAGGAGTTTTCGCCCCGCCCCGAAGGTAAATCGCAAGCGATTAGCACGATGCGAGTTACCTCGCCTGCGCTGCGGGCTCGTGGCGGCACATTCTGATTCTGGGCTTTTGGGCCCCGGTGAATAATCTGGTCTGGAGCTCGAACGGCGGTCCTCCGACGCTCCGGAAGGGGTGGGCCCGGAACCTTAAACTTCTGTCATTGCCTAGGTTCGCTCGACTACGCTGGTTGCCCCACGCGGTCGGCGGTCGTAGAGTTACCCGAGGGTCTGTGTCTGGGCGCGAAACGGACCCACCTTCCACCCACGTAAAACTCCTCGACGGCACCCGCGCGCAGCTAAAAGAGGAATTCTTGCGGCGGCCGGCCTCTCTGGCCATCGCCGGCGCCCCAAAACTTGGATTTTCGCCAGGACGCGCACTGGCCCGAAACGACGAGAGTAGATCGGCTCGCCTGGCCCGACGCGGCGGGCCGGACGCGAGACACGGAGGCGGACGGGATTGTCCGGGAGCAACATGCAAAAGCGCACCATCGCCGTTTTGGGGCTGTTGGTCCTGATATTGGGCGCCGGCGGCATTATTGCGGCCACATCCAGATCTCGGCTCGCGCAGTTTTGGACCAATCGCAAGGCGAAGGCCAAGACGGAGGACACGGTCGTTGCCGACCAGGCCAAGGTGGCTCGTTATATCGAACTCTTGCCACGAGTCGTCGAGCTGAACGGCATTCGCACTGCTACCGCAACTCCGGCGACGCGTAAACGGAAACTCGAACTCCGCGGCCAGCTCAATTTCGATCCCGACAGCCTGGTCCACATCCGCGGGCGGTTTTCCGGTCAGATCATCAAACTCAGGGAGGTTGAGGAGCCCAACGCCGCGCTCTCCACGGAGTCGCTCAAGACAAAGCGCGAGATCAGCTTCATGGATCACGTGCGAAAAGGCGATGTTCTGGCCGAGCTTTGGAGCAAGGAACTGGGCGAGAAAAAGAGCGAGCTCGTGTCGGCTTTGATTCGCCTGCGCGTCGATCAGCAAAACCTCAAGCAGTATTTGCGGACTTATCAGCAGGCCGCCGCGCCGGTGAAGACTGTGCGCGAGGCGGAACGCCTCGTCGAACAAGACGCAACCGAAATCGAGAAGATCCGCATGACGCTACGGAGTTGGCTCTTGAGCACGGAGGAGATCGACGAAGTGGCGGCCGAAGCCGCGCGGCTCCACAAAGAGCCGGAGGACGGCCGTCCGCAGGACGTACGAAGAGTTAAGGTCGAGGACGAGTGGGCCAAAGTCGAGATCAAGGCTCCCCGGGATGGCACGATCGTTGAGAAGAACGTAGTCGAGGGAGACATCATCGATACCGACGCCGACCTGTTCAAGATCGCCGATCTGTCGAGGTTGCTCGTCGTGGCGCATGTCTACGAAGAAGACCTGCGGTACCTGGAGCAAGTCGAACGCCCGATTCCCTGGACGATCACGATCAACTCGATGCCGAACCGGGAGCCGATCTCCGGCTACATCGAGCGCTTCGGCGAGGTGATTGATCCCAAGGAGCACGTGGCGCTCGTCTTCGGTAGGATCGACAACCCGCGGGAGGATCTGCTCGCCGGCCAATTCATCAGGGCGGCCATCGAAATTCCGGAGCGTTCCGATGTGGTCGACATACCCGCTCGCGCCCTGATTGAAGACGGCCGCAAGAGCGTGGTGCTGGTACGCATCGACAAGGACCGCCACCGCTACGCGTCGCGTCGCGTGATCGTCTGGCGGCGCTACCACGACACGGTGCGGGTACGCAGCAAGTTGACCGACGAGGAACGGGAAGAGGGATTCGAGGAACTACACGAAGGCGAAGAGGTGGTAGCGGCAGGGGCGCTCGAGTTGAAGGCGGCGTTAGAGCAGCAGCAGGGCGACGGAGGCACGTAGGGGCCCGGGGCGGAAGGAAAGAGATGCGGGAACGGGTGGTGGTTCCAGCCGCCCTCAGCCCAGCCCTCTCCCAGAGGGAGAGGAAGTGGGGCGCGAGTGGGAACAGACAGCTTGATTAGAGGGCCAGCCGCCCTCATCCCGGCCCGCTCCTGAAGGGAGAGGGGGAGGAACGCATGATAGCCAAACTCATTCATTGGTCGATCAGCAACCCACTCGTGGTCATCCTGCTGGCCATTGCGCTGGCGGCGGTAGGGGGCTACGCCTTCATGAATGTCAACGTCGAGGCGTATCCCGATCCTGCCCCGGCGATCGTCGAGGTCATCGCCCAGTCGCGCGGCCGCTCGGCCGAAGAGATGGAGAGGCTGGTCACGATTCCGCTGGAAGTGGCGCTGGCGGGGATGCCGGGTCTGAAGTATACGCGCAGCAAGTCGCTCTTCGGGCTGACGTATATCAACAACCAGTTCGAATACGGCGTCGATTACACGAGCGCCCGACAAGAGGTGATCAACCGGATGTTGATTGCGGAGTTGCCCACCGACGTCGAGCCGCAAATCTCCCCACGCTCCCCCATCGGCGAAATCCTGCGATACGCCGTCACCTGCCCCAAGGACGCCTTCGGCAACAATATCTACTCCCTCGGCGACCTGCGCACCCTGCAAACCTGGACGCTGGAACGCGAGTTCCGGCGGATACCCGGCATCGTCGACGTAACCAGTTTTGGCGGCTTGATGAAGCGCTACGAGATCCACCCCGATCCCGACCGCCTTAAGAAGTACGGAATCACGCTCGGCACGCTGCAGCAGGCCATCGCCGACAGCAACGCCAACGTGAGCGGCGACTACCTGGTTCAGGGGGAAACCGCGGCTGTGGTGCGGGGCCTGGGCCTGATTGGTCGCGGCCGAGATCCGATGCAGCACATCCTGAGCATGCGGGACCCGGTTGACGCCGTCGAGTACCTGCGCGCGGAAGAACAGAAACGCCTTCGCCAGCTAAGGCAGATCGTCGTCAGCACGACGAACAATGTCCCGATACGCGTCGATCAACTCGTCGAAGGAGGGCCGTTGGGTCCGGGCGAGGAGATCGGCACCCAGGGCGTGGTTGTCGGGCACCTCACCCGTTTGGGAAAGATGGCCCTCAGCCGTCCCCTCCGCGATCGTGACGGCCGCGTTGTCGTCGACGCCAAGAACAACCGAATCTGGGTCGACGAGGAAGAAGCCATCCAAGGGCTGGTCCTGCTCCGAAAGGGAGCCGAATCCCTCCCCGCGCTGAAGCTGGTCAAAGCCAAAATTGAAGAACTGAATAACCCCGCCCTCGGCCGGCTGCCGCCGGGCATCAAGATCGAGCCCTATTACGACCGCACCGACCTGATCAACACCACGACCGAGACGGTGCACGAGAACCTCTTCGTCGGCATCGTGCTGGTGACGGTGATCCTGCTCATGTTTCTTTCCAACGTGCGCAGCGCGATCATCATCGCCATCAACCTGCCGCTGGCGCTGATGTTCGCTTTCTTCGTTCTCTTCATGCGGGGCAAGTCGGCGAACTTGCTTTCGATCGGGGCGGTCGACTTCGGCATCATCATCGATTCGACGGTGATCATGGTCGAGAACATCTATCGCATCCTCAGTACGGGTAAATATGCCGAGTTCAGCATCAACGAGCGTATCGTGAGGGCGGCTCACGAGATCGAACGCAGCTTGCTCTTCTCGACCCTGATTATGGTTTGTGCCCTGTTGCCGCTGTTCACCATGACCGGACCTGAGGGGCAGCTTTTCCGGCCGATGGCCGAGACCTACGCCTTCGCTCTGGGCGGCGCACTGCTTCTCTCTTCCACGATCGCACCCGTTCTTTGCCTCCTGTTGTTCAGGAATCTCAGGCCGACCCGCGACAATTTCCTGGTCCGCTACCTGAAGCGCAGTTACCTGCACAACCTGCAATTCTGCCTGAATTACCGCTGGCTCGTCGTAGGCGCATTCAGCCTGCTGATCGGCGGCACGGTCGCTTGCCTGCCTTATCTTGGACGCGAATTCATGCCGCCGCTGGAAGAGGGGCATCTGTGGATTCGAGGGATCTTTCCGGTGAGCATCTCGCTGGAGCAGAATGCCGAAAGCTCGCGGCTGGCGCGCGAGGTGATGCAAGACTATGCAGAAGTGGAAACGGTGGTCTGTCAGCTCGGCCGACCCGAGTCGGGCACCGATCCGACCGGCTTCTACAGCGCTGAGTTTTTCGTCCCGCTAAAACCGTTTCAAAACTGGCCTGCGACGGAGGAGGTGAAAGGCTGGCGGCGCTGGTTCAGCCAGACGCGGCCGCGCACCAAGCCGGAGCTGGTTCGCGCCATGAGCAAGGAACTGGAAGAACTGCTGCCGGGAGTCAACTGGAATTTCTCGCAAGTCATCCGTGATAACGTGCTGGAAGTTCTCTCCGGCGTGCAGGGCGAGAATTCCGTGAAAATCGTTGGGCCCGACTTGGACAAGCTGGAAGAGCTTGGCCAGGCGACCACGGCGGTGCTCCGCGGCGTTCCCGGCGTCAAGGACGTCGGGCTCTATCGGATCCAGGGGCAGTGTAACCTGGAGTTGCCGATCGACCGCGACAAGTGTTCGCTATGGAATGTCAGCGTGGCCGACGTGAACGACGTGATCCAGGCGGCCATCGGCGGTAAGAAGGTCTCCGACATGATCGAGGGTGAAAAGACCTTCGACATCATTCTTCGTTGGCCAAAGCGGCTGCGGCAGGATGAAAGCAATATTCTCAACATCCCGGTTGATGTCACCGACCAACTGGTCACGGCGGGCTTCGCCGGTGGCGCGGGCGCGACGCCCCTTTCGGGCGCCAGTCAGCAGGTCGCCTCGCTCGGTTCCTCCGTCACGCTTCCCTCTTTAACCGGCAGCATGTCGACGTCACTTGACATCAGCAATTCGCCGCGCGAGCGCTTGGGAGACCTGGTAACTCCGCTGGCCGATGACCTGGAGGGCCTCGATCCAAAGGGCCAGTTCATTCGCCCCGGTGCGTCGATGATCACGCGCGAAATGGGCAATCGCATGGTGGCGGTCAAGTTCAGCGTCCGCGATCGTGACTTGGCCAGCGCCGTTTCCGAGGCGCAGGCGAGCGTCGCTCCGTTGATCCCGCAGGGCTACCGAGTCGAATGGAGCGGCGAATTCAAACAGATGCAAGAGGGAGAGCGGCGCTTGATGGTGATCATCCCCGTTTCGCTCGTTTTGATCTTCATGCTGCTTTATCTCGCCTTCCGCTCGCTGCTCGACGCCGTGGTTGTCTTGATGAACGTGGTCGAGCTGTCGCTGGGTGGCCTGTGGGCCTTGTTCCTCACGGGGACGAATTTCAGCATCGCGGCCGCCGTCGGGTTCGCGTCGATCTTCGGCGTGGCGGTGATGGACGGCTTGCTGCTCGTCTCCTCGTTCAATCAACTCCGCGCCCAGGGACTGCCGCTGCGCGAAGCGATCCTGCAAGGAGCCGAACGCCGCGTGCGCCCCGTGATGATGACCGCCCTGACGGCCATCTTCGGCCTGCTGCCGGCCGCCGTCTCCACGAAGATCGGCGCTCAGAATCAAAAGCCGCTGGCCATCGTGGTGGTCGGCAGCATGATCACGACGCTTTTTCTCACACGCTACCTGATGCCCGTGCTCTACAGCTTCTACGGCAACCGCCAGCCGCCCGAAGACGCCGGCAGCCTGGCGCACTAAGACGGCGGCGAGCTACTTGTCCTTTTGGCCTCCGCAGAGCGTGCTTTCGCGGAGCGAAAGCCGACAACGCTGCTACCGGGCCAGCCGATCGCGAATAACCGGCCAGGCGACGGGCGGACGACCGTTCGACGAGCACGAGATGGTGGTGTGATCGGCCGGGACGATCACCACGTCGTCGACCCCCGGCAACAGCGCGTTCTCGATCTCCACCAGGCCGTCGTTGGAGCCCATGCGGGCCTCGACCACGTCGGCCCAACCTTGCATTTTGTTGCCCCACGGCTTGCTCCACTCCGCGTCGGGCACGCACACGGTGGACCACCGCAGCACGTTCGCCGCATACCGCCAGCCGCAGCTACGGTTGCCGGCCACGATCGTGTATCGCACGTTGTCGCGGCGTGCTTTGCCGTTCAGTTGCACAAGAAACGCTGCGCCCGGCGCGATGTCGCGGCGGGCCTCTCCCAGCCCGTCGGTGATCATCCAGGTCCACGACCAGTCTGGCTCGGTGCAGCAGAGACCGCAGTGCTCCACGAAATCGCTGAAGACGCTGAACCGCGAGTAGCACGAGCCGTGATTCGGCGGAGCCAGCAGAATCAACCGCTCGACGCCGCCGGCGTAGCTTTGGCCTTCGAGGTAGGCGCGAGCGACGATTCCCCCCATGCTGTGACCCACGATGTCAAACATCAGCCGCGGATGCGTACGGCGCAGTCGGGCAATCTCGCCCGCGAGCAGCGCCGCGCTGTCGTCGAGCGGCTGGTCGTTGGGATAAGCGAACGTCGCGACGGCGTAACCCTCTTGCGCGATCAAGGGGGTCAGGTCCTGCCAGTGTTCGACGCACGAGTCGAGGCCGTGGATCAGAACCACCAGACGCCCGGCGTCATCAAGTCCATCCGGTAGCCGCAGGCCATACCGCTGGGCGGCCTCCTGCTGGGCGGCGGGCTCGAAATAGTCGACGGAACTGCGTGCCCAGCGCCGCGCCGTCGCCGCGCAGGCATCGATCGATGTGCTCCAACATCGGCCGATCTGCCCGGCGGTGCGCGACGCGAACTCCCGGGTCTGTCGGAACCAGGTCCATTCCGCCGATGCGTCCTGCGGCGAAAAGACGACGATGCCCAGAGCCACGGTCAGAAGAAGGCGGTACATGCGAGTTCCTCCACGAGCGGGCGCGATAGGGGCGGTTAACCGACTCACTTTCAGCCTAACGCGACGCGCAGTGCGAGGCAAACTGCCCCCGACGCGACCGGCGCGTAGGCCCAAGGTCGCAGGGCGATGTGCCCAGGCATCCTGACGTCGAAGGGTATCGCCACCGGCGCTACCGATTGCCCGCCGGATGAGCCTCAAGCCGCGCGAGCAAGCCGAGCACCTCGTTCTCCAAAACGGGCATCGCCTCGTTTGCATGAGCGAAGTCGACGTCATGCACGCTCCAGAACTCGACTTGCTCGACCCAGGCGGAAAATCGGCTGGCGATCAGCGGCCGATGCTCGGCCTCTTTTACGGCCACGATGTGCCGGGCAGACCGGAAGTCGTCCTCCGTTACCGCCAGCGGCAGGCGGAGGTACGCCTCGACGGGGATGGAAAGCGCCGCCAGCCTGGCGATCGTGTGGCACGAAAGCGGCCCCGGGTTTTCTTTGACCAGCGCCAGCCCCCTCGATTCGGCCCGCCAGGGCGTGCCGCGCCCCTGGGCGTGCCAGTTGAAGAAGATCTCGGCAAACCGGCTGCGGTAATAGTTGCCCGTGCAGAGAAAGAGAACGCGGTTCATAGGTCGGCTCGTCCTCCCGTTTGTTGCCACGTGCGACGAGCGCGGCGTGATTCAAGATACGCGGCCCAAGACGCGCGAAAAACATACATCAAGGCCGCATCGCCGTCCAGCGGCAGCGAAGGCAACCCGCCGATGTACTACAAGAGCGGAGTGAAGATCAAAAGGCGCCGTCTGGCTATGGCTCAGCGGCGCCTGAGGCCTTGTGCCTTTTATAACCTGTATCTCGACCAGAGGCGTTGTGGCAAACCGGTCTTCAGCAGGCTGATGAGTGCGGCGAGGCCGAACGATAGTGCGCCCAACAGCAAGTAATCCAAGCCGCTCAGCAGCAAGCGGAGTAGGCTGTAGACACGTTCTCCGGCAATGGCCATCCACAGAGTCATGCCGAGTCCGGCGGCAACAAAATACGCCCGATTCCTTACAAATCGGCCGTAGCAGACGCCCAGGACGGCGGCGGCGAAGGGATAGGCATACGCCAAGAGCAACATTTTCCAAGACAATCCGGCGAGCCTCGCTTGCGGCACGGCCAACCATGCCGTCCAAGCGATGACGGACGCGCTCAGCATGACCGCGCCAAAGTCCTGCAGAGCTTTGGCGAAGCGGTCCTCGGGCAAACTACCCACCACCAGGACAATGGCCAACAGCAGGTGCCAAGGGACGACGGCAAACTGGCCAAGGATCCAGCTCTCCTGATATTCGATGGTTAGTCCTGCCAGCATGATCAGGGCAGCCGCGAATAACCGCGCCGAACTGCGATAGAAAAAGGCAGGCGCCAATTGCATCAGCCCGCACATCAGAATCGGCAGGGGGCTCGGATTCAGGAGATCGACGAGGTGCGACTCGGGGCGAACTACCGCCAAACCGGCGACCGACAAGCTCAAAAAATCGACCGCGCCCGGCAAGCGACGCGCGGTGGCCAGGGCATACAGGGCGATGCAAACGCTAAGCGTGACGAAGAGCGGCTCCGCGCCCAGGCTCTCGACAAAGGTCTTGAAAAACTTCTGCTGCCAAAACGTCGTCGCCGGCTGCCAGGCGGCGAGCGCCATGAGCACAACCGGCATACCCAGGGAGACCGCCCGCGTCAGCCGCCGGCCGGACACGATCGCCGCCTCGACCAAGAGCAGATTGACGGCCACGAGCGGCGGCACAAGAAAGTAGGGCCGAAAGAGGCTGTCTACGCCGGGGACAGGGTGGAACGACAGGCAGAGGTAGTAGTGGCGCAGTCCCGCAGCGACTCCCAAAATGACGAACAGTGGCCAGGGAAAGAAGGGCCACCGCCAGGGAGTGCCGTTTTCTTTGACGTAGTCGGCGCCTCGGCGCACCGCCGGCAAAAGCACCAGAAGGGCCGCCGCGGCCGCAAGCGAGAAACCGAACAGCGCCCAGGGGAGAGACTCGTTCCACGATTCGGTCAAAAGGGGCGAGATCGCCAGCGGGTAGAGAAAGAAGAGGCCGAGAAACAGGTGGTACGACAACCGGTACCAGAACCGCAGGCCGATACCCAGCGTGAACAGTAGTCCTTCGCTGACGAGGAGAGCAAATAAGTAGCTCCCCAGAAAGTTCTCGAAGCCCGACTGGAAGTCGCGCAATCCCTGCGCGTCGAAACGTGCCAGCGACAGGTCGCACGAGACCGAAATGGCCACGAACAACAGCACGATGACCAGCAGGATCGTGCGTGCGTCGTTCCAGACGCTGCCCAGACGGATGATAAGCCAGGCCGTGCCTGCCAGGATAAGCGAGAAGACCATCAGGCCGAGGATCATGGCCCGCGTCTGGAACGCGTCGCCCCCCAGGAACGACAGCCGCAGCCCATAGAGGACCAACGCGGCGCTAACAACGTAGAACGGGTTGTGATTGTAGAGGAACCGGGCCAGATTGTGGGCGCCCTGGGGCGCACAGCCAGCCGGAGACGGCTCAGGCGACAGAGATTCCGCAGCCGTGGAATCGCCGTACATAATGTCACCTCACGCGGTTGCTCGGCCGGCGCCGGTCGCGCGGTGACGACGTATGGAAAAATAGCGAGACATCACAGGCCCGGGCCTGCTTCGACCGTCAACCAGCAGCGCGCCGATAGTCAGAAAACGGAACGAGTCGAACGACGAGATAGAAGAATTGCTTGAGGCCCAAGCGACCTCACTCTCGGAATTATTGGCGTGGTGACGCTCGCGAGCAAGGCAGGCTCGCGCGGTTCTGCGATTCAGACGCAACTCTCGAAGACGGCCTCTCCGACTCGCCTGGCTATTCTTACGTCTGAATTGCAGTGTTGTTTGCGATGTAGAAGCCGCAAACGAGAGTCCGTTCAAATCTCGGCCACGAGCATGGAATGGATTTCCAGCGAGGGCAGTTCCACCGTGATGCCGTCTTGGCCGACGCGACGCTCGAGTTCACGGCCGCCCGGCTCGACACGACACGATTTGGGCGTGATGCCGACGAAAGCCACTTCGATTCCATGAATGGGAATCGTCTCTTCGCGTAGCGGCACGTCGGCCGCGGGAAGGCCATGGTTCGCCGCCGTGTTAACGCCATTAAAGAAGTGAATAATCCATCGTGTGCCGGCCTCATCGCTCTGCGCGAAACACGTCGCTTGCACGCAGAGCGGCGCCTTGACTTGCACCGGCACCGGCTCGCGCGCCGCCCATTCCAGGGCTCTCGCCAAGAGGAGCCGCTGGTAGGGATAAGCGTAGCTCCACAGCGCCGCGTCGATGGCCGCGGCAAAGTAGACAACCTTTCCTTTGCCAAAAGGGCGCGCGATCATCGCTGGAATCGCCGGTCCGCTGTCTCCCTCAGGCGTCATCGTTGCCACAACCTCGACCGCCTCGCCCGGCTGACTGACTCGTACAAGAGGGCCCCGGAAATTGGCTGCTTGTCCGGGCACGAGCTGCCGCAGTCGGTCGTCGTTAAATAATGGGTGATCCTTCCAGGCCAATCGGGCCACACCTGTTCTCTCTTGCCAATAACGCTCGTCGACGGTGACGGCAAAGTTCGCGTCGAGTTTGGCTCGCTCAAGCGGCGCTTTCGGCCGGCCTTCAAAAGAAACGCCGAACACGTCTGCCAGTGCAAAGTCGCCCCTCGGTCTGCCCAGTTCGTCAAACAGCGACGTTTCCGCCGAGGCCACAAGCCCGCCGCCCGAGCGAACGTACTCTCGCACGGCGTCGACGGCCTGGCGGGAAAGAGCCGCCGCGTTGGGCAGTAAGAGCGCCGAGTAGCCCATGAGGGCGTCGGCCGTAATGTCCCAGTCGTTGACGAGGGACAACGGAAGGTGCGTTTCGCAGGCACAACGAAATGCGCCGAACTGGTGCGCAAGAAACCGCTCGGGCACATCGCGATAGGCGTAGAATTGCCGAGTCTGCTCGCTGACGAGTTGGGCCGCCCACGCCAGCCGGCGGGTGCGCGTCAACCAGCGGCTGCGCTGCCGAACCTGCTCAAAAACCGTCTGCGTGGAGTGGGTGGGTACGGGCCAGCCGAACGATTCCGCTGTAATGCTGCCGCCCGTCAGGGCGAGCAGGTTTCGAGTCCGCCGTTCGTGGGCGGGAAAACTATCGCTGCCGTAGGGATTTCCGCGAGACATCAAGTAGGCTTCTGAGGCGTTCGGTCTATCGCCGGCCACGGCGCGCAGATAAGCCGCGCCGAAAGCCGGGGCCACGCTGCCGCCGAAATTCGTCTCATCCAGCCACCATTCCTGCATCGGCAGGTCGAACAGCAGGTTCAGCCGCGTCGGCATGGCACGGGGCAGGTGCAAAAAATGGCCGTACCGGCCGGCGTTCACCGACCACGACATGAGCACGGCGTTACGATCGACTTGTTTGAGGCGATCCTGCATCCGGCGATAATGGCCCTCCAACCGCTCGCCGCGCCACACGAGGTACCGCCGATAGGCAACGTCGTCTAGGTTCACCTGGTCCGGCAGATCCAGGTCTCGATCACGTCGGTAGGCGGCCTGACACGCCGGGCAGTAGCAAATGGGGGGATGATAATTGCCGTCGAACGAGAAACCGTCGAGGTGATAGTCTTCGACCAATTCGCAGCAAACGTCGATCAGGTAATCGCCCCAAGGACCAAGATTGCAGCCGACGCGCGTGCCGAGATTCTGTTCCTCGGGCGCGAGTTTCAGCACCGACCCGGCGTTGTCAGGGTGAACGCGCCAATCGGGGTGCTCTTTGACGAGCTCAACGGGCGGGAAAGGGGGCAGACCGAGCACGAGTTTCATGCTGCGGCGATGGCAGCCGTCAACGAATGCCCTGAGTAGCCGGTCGTCGTCCGGCTTCAAACGACCGCCGTCGCGCCGCAGCGGGTAATAAGGCCACACCGCGTTGCCGTGGACGACTTGGACTGCCGCGTCCGCAGCTTTGTCGACATCGCCAGGCGTAAGAAAGGCCATGCGGGTGACGTCGAAGACCCAGGCGGGTATCTCGACCGGCCGGAACGCGCCGGTCTCCAATTCAGCCGCGGCGAGCCGCCCGGGACCGGTGAGCACCGCCAACGGTAGCCCAAGAGCCGTCCCGCTGGCGGCAGCCAGGAACCTGCGGCGGCTTGCAAGAATATCGGGTCGCATTTCCCGTGTTCACCTCAGCAAAAGAATGAACGTCCCCTTTTCGGGCAACGGCGCTCCATCTTCTCCAACGTGGCGACCCGGCTCAAGTAGATACCGTTACGGTCTACCCGTCGGCCGCCCAGAGACTTCGGGCGCGTCGCCAAATAAAATAGACGCTGCCGCCGGAGCATGATCCAGAGAACGATGGTCGGCGGCTGAAACCGAGGAACGAACCGGTGGCCAAGAAAAAGACCGCTAAGAACAGCTCGCAACGGCCGGCCAAGCGGAGCACGAAAGCCGCGAAGACGAAGCCCGCTCGCAGGCCCAGCAAGAAGGCCGCGGAGAAAACGCCCCGAGCCAGGGCGAAGAAGGCACCGGCTCTGCCGCGACCGACCATCACGGGCGAGGAAAAGCTGTTTTTGCTCTTCAAGGACGACTACCACGCCCGCCAGATCTTCGACTTCTTGCGCGTGGAAACGGTGCGCGAGCTGGAACAGTTCGCCCCGGCCGACATCGTCAAACGCCTGAGCCGCCCGATTGTCGAGTCCGTCGAGCGAATCCGCCACCGACTGGCGGAAAAGAACCGCTATTTGTCGGGCGACGAGGGGTTTTTGGTGGGAACGATGAAGTCGCCCCAGTGGCAGATCAATGGCGGCCAGGGGTGCCAACTTGAAGAAGGGAGCCCGGCTGTCGTCGGGCAGACGGTCCGTGGTCGCCCTTAATCCGCTTCCTGCGCCTCCAGCCGACTTGGAACGTCGAGCAGATTCGGGGCGGGATTGTACCCGCCCCAATCTTTGGCGAGTTGCAGGAAGTTTGCCATGATCTGCCGGGAGTTCTGCGGCGTGCCCGCCAGTTCGATATGGAACTGGGCGGCGTAGACGTAGCGGTCTTTCAAGCGCATGCACTGGATGTCAGTCTTGCCTCCGGCGCCTTTCGTTGCGATCTGCACCCAACCGGCCGGCAGGTACTCGATCTGGCCGCAGTGGCTTTCCATGACCTCGAACTCGCGGCTCAGTCCGGCAAGCACGGGGTCGTCGGCAATCGCCAGGACTCGCGTCTTCCCCCGCTCGAACAGGCAATCGCTGTAGTCGCCGCATTTCTTCAAAGTCGCGCCGGTGTGGCCAATGTGGCCGTAGATGGGCGACTTTGGGTTCTTGGGATCGCGGCAGTGAGGGCAATCCCAGGGCTTGTCGATGCCGGTGTCTGCCAGAATCGCCAGCCCCTGCGCTCCGCCGCACGCCGCCCAGATCGGTAGCCGCCCCGATTTCACGATCTCGTCGGTCCCACGCCAGACGTCGCGCTCCTTCTGACAGAAATCGGAGAAATTGCCCGAGAGAAAGGCGCATAACGGCCGGGGCTCCGCCGAAACGAAGGCTTCGTCGAAACTGTCGAGCCAGAGGTGTTGCGCTTGAAGCTTTTCCCAACCAGGGCAGCCGCGCGCCAGCGGAATGAACGATCGTCCCTCCCGGTTCTTCTCGTTCCATTCGCGGCGATCGATCGTGGCGACGGCGGCGATCCAGTTCGGAAAAGCGACCTTCACCTGCGGATCGTCAAAAACTTCAACCTCGCGGAGGGTAGGATAATCTCCTGCGGCGGCGGCGATCTTCAGCCGCAAGTATTGCAGGCGGCGTGGGCCCTTCAGGCGATGCAGGCGAAACATGCGCGTCTCGGTGGCCGTCACAGTTTCCTCCAGATCGCTCCATTCCTGGCCGTCCAGGCTCGACTGCCAGACGTATCTGCGGGGCGCGTTCTGAAGTGTCATGGGATCATCGCCGACGACTTGCAGAATGGCGCCGACCTCACGAGGCTCGCTCCAGCGGCACTGCCACCACCACGACTCGGCCTCCGTGCTTCCCTTCCAGGCGTGGGCCGCGTCGGGGTTGAATCGATCGCCGTCCATACCGCCCGCCGCCGTGAAACCTGGCTGGTTACTCGACGCGCCCATTTCGTCCGCGCCGGCCGATGCCGGATGCACGATGTGCAGCGAGAGAACAACAGAGATGAGAGTCCGACTTATTCGCATTGGCTGAACCACGGTGCCGTCTTCGCGCGAAGCTCGCGTTACGTGATCGCGACGGCAGCCGTCTGGTGACGATTCTGCCGTAACCTCACCCCATCATACTGCTCCACCAGGCGGCCTGCCTCGCCCTCCAACCCGCGAACATCTTGCACCGCCGGACGATCGTATCGCAGTAGAGCAGACCCAGCTCCACCAGAAATGCCCTCGTGGCCCTTTTTCGAATCCCGGGCCCTCGTGAGGGTGCATTTCCACGTCCACGCCGGCGCGTGGTATGATGACCCGCCATGCTCCCCCGCCCCGGCAAAGAATTCCATGCACGTTCTCTTCGTCCACCAGAATTTCCCGGCGCAGTTCGGCCACATCGGCGCCTATCTTGTCGGGCGGAAAGGGTTTCGCTGCACGTTCGTTTCGCAGCAGCCGCCGGGAAGCGACGGGGGCATCGAACGCGTGCAGTACCACATTCGCGGCGGCGCCACGCAGCAGACCCACTTTTGCAGCCGGACGTTCGAGAACGCCGTCTGGCACTCGCACGCCATCTATGAGGCCCTGCAGACACGAGACGACATCCGTCCCGATCTCGTCGTCGGCCACTCGGGCTTTTTGCACACCGTTTTTCTGCGTGAACTGTACGACTGCCCGATCGTCAACTACTTCGAGTACTACTACCACACCCGCGGGACCGATATGGATTATCGGCCCGATTTTCCGTATCCGGCCATCAACCATCTTCGGGCGCGGGCCCGCAACGCCGGACTCTTGCTCGATCTGGACGACTGCGACGCCGGCTATAGCCCGACGCGCTGGCAGAGAAACCTGCTGCCAAAGATCTACCAACCGAAAGTCCGCGTGATCTTCGACGGCATCGACACCAACGTCTGGCGACCTCTGACCGGCGTGCCGCGGCGCGTCGGAGACCGGACGATCGGGGACGACGTGCGAATCGTCACCTACGTTTCGCGCGGCATGGAGAGCATCCGCGGGTTCGACATCTTCATGAAAACGGCAAAACTCCTGTGCGAGCACCGAAAGGACGTGATTTTCGTCGTGGTGGGCGAAGACCGCGTCTGTTACGGAGGCGACCTGGAGTTCACCGGCGGCCTGACGTTCAAAGAGTGGGTGCTGGCCCGCGACGACTACGATCTTTCGCGATTCATCTTCACGGGCTTGATGCCGACGGCGGCGCTGGCGCAGCTTTTCGCCATCAGCGATTTGCACATCTACCTCACCGTTCCGTTCGTCCTCTCCTGGTCGTTGATGGACGCCCTCGCCTGCGGCGCCACGGTGCTTGCCTCCGACACGCCGCCGGTGCGCGAGATGATCTCGCACGGCGTGAACGGCCTGCTCGCCGACTTTTTCGATGTGGAAGGCTTGGCCGACGCAGCCGAGCACGTGCTCAATGCCCCCCGCGAATTCAAACACCTGGGAGCCGCGGGAATTCAGATGATTCGCGAGCGCTACAGCCTCGATGTCTGTTTGCCGAAAATGCTTGATCTTTACGAAGAGGCGACCCACGTGCGCCGCGGCAAATGAAACGCTCAGATTCGCGAAGAAGGTCTTCGCCTGATTCGTCGTTGTCGTGCAGGCGTACGGGCCTGCATTTCAGACGGAGGCCAGTCGCCCGCCCCACAAATCAGGCAATCATCCCCCAAGCGGTCGCAATTTTCAGCACGATTGAGCAAAAGTCCTTGAACGGTTGTCTGAGTCGTGGATAATGCGTTTTACTCCCAAAGAGGGGCTTCTCTGGTGCCTGGAGAACTGCCATGAACGAGCCGACCAACCAGACGATGGACTGGTCGCCCGGGGCACGAGAGGCTCAGTCGCGCGAGCGCTTCATTGGTGCCTGGCTGCAGGCGCTTGGCGGCGCCGAACCGCCCGAAATCGACGAGATCCTGGCGGCGTTCGGCGAATCGGCCAGCATCGATTTTCGGCGCGACTTGGAATCGATCGATTCTCTGTTCCGCAAACGACTGACTTCGGGCAATGGCGACTCGGGGTTCGGCGGCGGGGCGGCGACCGTCAACTTCGACCGTCGTGCCGACCCGACGGTGAACGATGCGGCGCGTGCGGGAACAGCCGATACGCTCAACTCCGATTCTGCCATCCAATTCGATTCGGCAAATCTTATCGGCGAAGCAAGCGGCCCCGCCGTGGCCGCCGCTGTCTCTAACGACAATAGCGGCAAGTCCAACGGCAATCTGGGCGGGGCTGCGCACTCGGAGGCTGCTCCTCCGATGTCCGAGACGGTCAACTTGCCCTCCGACGATGGGCCTGTCGACGGCGTCGCGGCCACGCGCGCTTTGCAGGCCGCCGATCTTTTCGCGCCGGGCGACCCCAACGCGGAGACCGCCGCCTATTTTGGCGACGACACGCCGGCCGTGCGCAAGAAGCGCATTACGCCGGTGCCCTTGCCCCAGGCGGTGGCCGGTTACGAGATCCTGGGCGTGTTGGGGCGGGGCGGAATGGGCGTGGTGTACAAGGCTCGCCAGCCCGGATTGAAGCGGCTGGTCGCGCTGAAGATGATCCTGGCCGGCAATCACGCCAGCTCCGACGATCTGGCGCGCTTCCGCAGTGAGGCCGAAGCGGTGGCGCGCTTGCAGCATCCGAACATCGTCCAGATCTACGAGATCGGCGAAGACGACGGACGGCCCTATTTCTCGCTGGAGTTTGTCGACGGCCAAAGCCTGTCGAGCAAGCTGGAAGGGAAGCCGCAGTCGCCGCGGCAAGCGGCCGAAATCATTCATGTGCTGGCAAAAGCCATGGCCGTGGCCCACGCGCAGGGTATCGTCCACCGCGACCTGAAGCCGGCGAACATTCTGGTAGCCCACGACGGCACTCCGAAGATCACCGACTTCGGCCTGGCAAAACGCCTGGAGGACGAAGACGGCGCGCAGACCCGCTCCGGCTCGATTCTCGGCACGCCCGACTACATGTCGCCCGAACAGGCATCCGGTCGCATCCGCGAGGTCGGGCCGCCGGCCGACATCTACGCTCTGGGGGCGATGCTTTACGAAATGCTGGCCGGGCGCGTCCCCCTGCGCGGCGCCAGCGTTCTCGACACGCTACAGCAGGTGGTCAGCAAGGAGCCCGTCGCGCCGACCCAATTCGATACCAAAGTGCCGCGCGACCTGGAAACGATCTGCCTGAAGTGTCTGCGCAAAGATCCGGCCAAACGCTACGCCCGGGTCGACGATCTGGCGGAAGACTTGCGGCGTTTTCTGGCCGGCGAGCCGATCCTGGCCCGGCCCGTTGCCAGGGGCGAACGGGCTTGGCGGTGGTGCAAGCGCAATCCTCGCGTTGCCGCTTTGAGCGGAGCGGTAGCAGCGCTCATTGTTTTCTGGGGAGCCAGCGCCTCGGCGGTGGCCTGGAAATTCAAAGAGAAGAACATCCTCATCGCCAGCGCGCTGGACGACGCCAAGAAGGGATGGACCGAAGCCGAGAACAACCTGCGCGTCGCCGAGGTCAACGAAGCGGAGGCCAAACATAACGCCGAAGACGCCAAGAAGGGATGGGCCGAAGCCGAGAACAACTTGCGCGTCGCCCAGCTCAACGAAGCGGAGGCCCGACACAACGCGCAAGTGGCGGACGAGCATGCCGCCCAGGCCGAGACCAACGCGGATGCCGCCAAGGAACAACATCGCAAGGCGGTCGACCTGTTCGTCGAACTGGGCAAGCACCTCGAACAGCGCCTGCAAGGACGCCGAAGCCTGCTGGAGAAACCCGAGCTGCGCGGCCTACAGGAAGAACTGCTGGGCATGGTTCGATCGGCCATGACCGACCTGGCGAAAGAGATCGAGTCGAGCAACGTCACCAGCTTCGCGATGGCAAACACGTGCTTCAAGCTGGGCGAATTGCTCTTCCGGTTCGGCCACGGCGAGGAGGCGTTACGGCAATACGCCTATGGCTACAAGCTGGTGAAGCAGGTCGTTGACGACCAGCCGGAGAACGACCTGGCGCGCGCCAACCTGGCTGTGATGCTGACGCAGATCGGGAAGATGGAGCTGGAACTGAACGACGACGCCCGTTCGGCGCGCGCCCGATTTGTCGAGGCCCACGCGCTGCAACAGGCGATCGCCGACAAGCCGCAGAACAATTCAGGTCATACGCAAATTGACCATCATCGGTTGTTGTCGTCCTACGATATCCAGACCGGCATCGCCGATCTGCGCCTGGGTCAGCCGGCCAAAGCGCGGGAAAGTTTTGAGGCGGCCCTCGCGCATCGCGAAGCGCGGTGCCAGGCCGAAGACGGGAATGTCGAGGCGAAGAGCTATTTGTCGGAGGCGCAATATTACCTCGGAGTCGTTAGCTGGCACCTCAACGATCTGGACGCGACGCAGGACCACTTCCGCAAGGCGCTGACGATTTGCCATGAGCTTGCCGGTCAGTACGACAGGGATTTCTCTTTCCTGCTCGACTTGGCGCAGATCTACGGCGATTACTGCGATGCCAAGCTGCGAATGGGCAAGCCGGAGGACGCGCGCCGGGCCGTCGCGAAATCGCTGGAATTCCTGCAACTAGTGTTGGACCACGATAAAGAATCACTTTCGCGCCAGCCGCTCCTGGCGCAAACTTACGAACGTCAGGCGCTCGTAGCGCAACGGCTCGGGGAAGCCGACCAGGCCGCCAAGCACTTTGCCGACGCTCGTAAGCTCCGTGAGGATATGCTGCTCGTCGACCCAGCCAACCAGTCGTGGAAGATGGCCTGCGCCCTGACGTTGGCGCATTGCGGCGATCATGCGGCTGCGGCACTAAAAGCCCAGGAGGTGCTCGACAAGTCGCCCGACAACGTCGGCATGCTCTTGCAGGCGGCCCGCGCGTGGGCGGTGTGCGCCTCGGTCGCCGGCGAAGCCGCGGAGAAAGGAGCATACCGGCAGCGGGCCATCGACGCCCTCGGTAAGGCGACTCGGGGCGAGTTTCGCGATCCCGTGCTGCTCGAAACCGACGCCGAACTTTCCCTGCTCGCTGAAGATCCAGGATACGCGGCAATGCTGGCGGAGATCAAAGCCCGCAACTAGGCGAGTTCGCTTGCTGCCGTCCGGAGATTATCGGGGCCTTGCGGTCCAGACAAAACGTCTGTATTATGCGCCGAGCAGTGCAAAGCCCATCATTCCGGTGAAGTCATGGTCTGTGCCCCGTTTCCAGGTCTGCAGTTGGCGTCAACCCGGTCTTCTCCGGTTATCGTCGTTCTCTTGATCATGATCGCGGCCGCGGCCAGAGGCTTGCGCGCCGAAGACTCGACCGATGCCGGAGCAGACGAGGGCCAGTCCAAGCGATTGCTCGGCCTTTACCTTGCCGAAGCCCAATCGCTCAATCTCTACCGCGACGCCGAGCATCAGGAACGGCTCGAACTAAAGGAACAGCCGGTTTACATCTGGCAGAACCGCATTCGATCTGGCGGACAGTTCGGCGCGGTTTTTGTTTGGACCAACAAGGGGTGTCCGGAGGCCGTGGGAACGATCTTCTCGAATCCCAACCCGCAAGGGGAGGGACGGGCCCTGTTGCACGAGCTTCATTCGCTGTCGCAGCAAGTGCTCTTTCCCGTGCGAGACAGCGCAAACTCCTGGACGCCAAAGGCGGGGGTCGCGCGTCGGGCGATTCTCGACGGTCCGCCGCCAGCGGATACGCCCCGAGGACGACTGGTTCAGTTGCGGGCCCTGGCCCGAGATTTTTCTGCGCACAGCATTTCGCCTTATGATGAAGGGCGCTGGGAGCTGCGGCTCTTGCCGCAGCCGCTCTACCGCTATGAGAGCACCGATCCGGCGGTCATCGACGGGGCGGTCTTCGGTTACGTTACGTCCGCCGGCACAGACCCTGAGGTGCTGCTCGTGATCGAGGACCGGGTCGTGGCCGAGAAGCCCCAGTGGCAGTACGCCCTCGCTCGCTTCTCCGATTTCAGCCTTTTCGTCGAGCACAAGGGACGGCCAGTGTGGCAAGCCCTTCGTGACGACGACAACCCCTGGGGGTTCAACAAGGAGCACACCTACCGGCTGTATACCGACCGCATCCTCGACGAATAGACGAGTCAGCCAGCGCTTAGCGAACCGCGGTGATCAACACGACTCCGTCGTCGATTTCGTGCTTGAGGCGGGCGCTCGGACCGCCGACCAGGAGAAGGAGCGTTTTGAGCACAGTCTGAGCCCGGACGTCGTGCAAATCGAGCGAGAGCGGCTCGTCGAGCTTGACGCCGGCGGCGGCGAGCCCTTTGCGGTCGACCACGATGTTGAGGCCCGTCTCACGGCGAAGCAGGTCGAGCGCTTGATCGAACGTCTGTTCACGCGCCTCGAATCGGGCGACGACTCTCTCCAGGGCCACGGCCGCGTCGGCGGGTGAGCCTGTGGCCGGAACGGCGGCCAATCCCTTGAGCATCAAGCCCAGCTTGGCGGCCAAAGGCGGAGCGAGCTGATGACGCTCGTCGTCGGAAGCTACCGACCCATCGAAAACCGTGTTCCCTTGCTGGTCTCTAGCCAGCAGCCATTTCTGGCCGTCTTCCATCGTCGTCAGCACCAAGGAGTGTTCGCTGTCCGACCAATGCAAGACGTTGCTCGTGCCGATCCTGTCGATCACCTGGGGGCGGCTCAACAACGCGTCGATGAGCTGCTGCCGCTTGTTCGGCCGTGGGTCGACGGCGAAGTGGGTGATCTCCTGCGGCTGAGGGGGTGTGCCCACCAGATCCAAATAAACGCGGCGGACAAATTCTTCGTCCTTCACGTCGCCCCGCATCGAGAGTTCCATGGCCTCGGATAGTTTGCCATTGAGCAGCATGATGTCGAGATCGCCATCATCGTCGAAGTCGGCAATCGCCTGGCCGGAACCAATCTCCGCTTCGCCAACCTGGCGTTCGCCTAAGGCTACTCCCACTTTGAGCGGCCGACCTTCTCGCAGCAGCGTGAGTTCGACCTCGTCTTTGGGCCGGCGGTTGCGGATCAGCACGGTCAGTTGTTCCGAGTTCACCAACAACTGGTCATCGAGCTTTTGGAGCACGTCGAAATGGCGCAGGCCCGCGGAAGCCGCCGGGCTGGCCGGCTCGACCGAATCGATCACCAGATAAAGTCCCTTGGCGAGCTTGAGCTGTTCCGCCAGGGCCTCCGGCGGCGACGATGTATTGATGCCCAGGTAGGTCACCTTGCCGGGCTGGCGAACCTCTGCCTGCAGGTTCTCGATCGCGTGCAGCTTGGCCTGCTCGACAAGCATCGCGTCGACGGCACCGGCCAAGACCGTATGCTCCTGCGCCAGATCTGCCGTTAGAGAATAGTCTACAACACGGTCGCCCAGTTTTACCTGCAACGTCTTCGGCTCGCTGGCCCGAATCAATTGCAGGGAAACTTCGCCGCCCGACTGATAGGTTCTGATCAACGTCGAGAATTGCTCTTGGTTCACCAGCAACTGCTGATCGAGCTTTTCGAGGATGTCGTAGGCTCGCAGATGAACCTCGGCCGCCGGGCTGCCGGGCTCGACACTCTCGATCATCAGGCCGACCCCGCTGGGAAGCTTGACGTGTTGACGCACCGCCTGCGGTACGGCGCCTACGCTGACACCGAGGTACGTCACTTTCTTCTGGCCGCCGACGTCGCGCAGGCAGCCAGCTCCGCGCGTGCACTCCCCGTGTGGTGCGGTGGCCGTCTCATGGCAAAGAGCACATTGCTGTTCCGTTTTCTGCTTGTGCGCCTTGGCGAGTTGGCTTTCAGCGAGATAGCCCTTTTTCACCATCGCAGCCTCCCATGCCAAGCGGGTTGGCTGCTTGGGAACCTGGAAGTGGCACGAGACGCACGATGCGTCGGAAAGCCATTGCCTGGATCCAAGAAGCTCAACGAATCGTGCCCTTTCGTCCCTCTCGGACGCGGGCTGAGCGGGCTCTTCGTCGGCTCGCACCAGCGGTGCGCACCAGACTACTGCCACCAGACCAGCGAGCAAGGCATTTTTCCTAGACCGGCAACGACGGTAGACCACAACAGACGAAAACGCTGGAGGTTGATGAGAATCTGCATTGCGACGCATTGAACGGGCTCCTGCCGGGACGGCGATAAGGGATTCAGTTAATGGGTAATGGCACAAACAGGACTTCTTCGTGCGGCACGATTCGTTGTACGCGGGCGCCATTCTGCGGATCGAACCACTCGACCCGCTCCAGCCACTGCCGACGTACCTTGCGGACGGGCGTGCGGCCGACGAGTAGGGTTCCTTCGTCGAGTGTGCGCGTTTTCAGCCTGCGGCCCACGATCAGCGCTTCGGCCGGTCCTCGGTGGCCGCTCACGGCTCGTGACTCTGAATCGGACGAATCGCCTTCTGCGCCGGTTTCTTCGCTGTCGTGAGTCGGCGCATCACGGTCACGGTTTGTCGCTATCTTCTGTACGTCGGCGGGAGGCGCGACCACGACCAGTTCGCGACGCGGCTCATCGGGGCGATTCCACGGAAACCCTGGCCGCCAGGCGAGATAGACCGCGCAAAGTACGGCCGCGGCGGTGGCCAGCGCGGTGAGTCGTTGGACGTAGCGCTTGCGTCGCATGGGAAGGCCGCCTCGTTGGGCGGCGCATCGCTCCAGGAAATACGGTACCGCCCGGCCAATCTGCCGGTCGAGCTGGCTGCGAAGCTCGTCGCGCAGTCTCATCTCCAGGCGGGCGTCGAGGTCGTCTTTTTCTTCGGTGTCCATGGCTCACCTCCGTCATCGTGAATGTCTTCAGGCCTGTCGCGGCTCATCGCCCGTGAGTTCACGTCGCAAGGCTTGGCGTGCTCGCATCAAACGCATGTCGATTGCCGTGGAGGACATGTCCAGCAGCGACCCGATTTGTTTGCTCGTCATCCCCTCGTAGTAACGCAAAACGACGGCCATCCGCGCGGTTTCGTCGAGTTTGCCCAGCGCGGCCGCCAGTCGCTCTTCGTTCTCGCAGTCCTCCAGGCGCGCTACCGGGTCGTCGGCACGACTGGCGTAGAGGACGGCGGGCACCGACGACCGTGCCCGAAACTCCCGCCCGGCCCGCCGCTGGGCGTCGCGCGCCAAGTTACGCACGATTCCGCAAAGCCACGGCCCAAAACGCTCCGGCTCGCGCAGATCCTCCAATCGCTCCCAGGCCCGCACGAACGCTTCCTGCACGGCTTCACCCGCTCGGTCGCCGTCCGCGAGCACCCCGAAAGCCACCGCCAGCGCCGTCCGCTCGAAGCGCGTGATCAGCTCGGCGAACGCGGCCGCGTCGCCACGCCGGGCGCGCTGTACGGTTTCTTCGACCGATGGCATGGCAAAACCGTTTGCCGGCCTTTCCCGTGAGTTGCGGCCGTTGGTTGGTCCAGGGGACGTGCTGTTTGAAAGATAGACGCTCGCGGGAGCGATTTCTAACGGACCGGAGCATCACGGCCTTCGGGGTCGGCACGTCGCTCGCCGTACCAGAGGTCCAATCCCTCTCGCTGCCGGGCCGCCTTGAGCCCGTGCAGGGCAAAGCGCATCAGCACCCCAACAATCTCGCGCGCTGAGTGAGTTCGCAACTTCCGCCCGGACGTGGTCACCATCTCGCGCAGGACAACAAAGCGACCCCGCGCGCGAAGTCGCCGGCTCATAACCGCTTCTTCGGCCGCGAACAACCCCTCGTCGAAACCGGCCACCGCCTCGAACGCGTCCCGCGTGCAGAACAGAAAGCAACCGCTGGCCAGGCCCAGAATGCGGTAGAGAGGGACCGAGACCGCCGTCAGAAGGCGGCCGTAGAGTGGTAAACGGCCGTCGAACGTGAAGGCACACCCGCCCCCCACCGCTCCCTGTCGCATCGCCCTCACCGCCGCGCCAACCGCGTCGGCCGTGACCGACGTATCGGCGTCGACAAAAATGAACAGCTCGCCTTTGGCCACGCTTGCGCCGGCGTTGCGCGCGGCCGCGATCTCATGATGGCTCGCGGCAACCACCCGTGCCCCCTGGCCGGCGGCAACCGCAGCGGTCGAGTCCGTCGAGGCATCGTCGACGACGATCACCTCGAACGGCTCGTCCACTGACTCAGCCGCACCCTGCAAGGCTTGCAGAGTGCGGCCGAGTAGTCGTTCTTCGTTGTGGGCCGGAATGATGAAGGAAATCATCATCGGCCAAGTTAAGACGCGCTGTCTCGAACCGCAAGCGCGCGGCGATCAAGGCGATACCGAAGCTGGTCCAGGCTGCGTCGCATCGACGTTACCGGTTGAACCGCTCTGGAGGATGGCGTTGAGCATCTTCCAACGCGATTCGGCTGCGGCGGCCGCCTCGGCGGAGGTGGCGCCCGCCCGGACGAGTTGCTGCGATCGTTCCAGGTCGGCCCGTGCAGCGTCCGCGGCGACGGAGGCGAGGTTGCGGAGTAATTGTTGTTTTCGTCTGGCGCTGCGCAGGGCGGCTCGCGCCGGCACGAGGTTGCTCTCCGGGCCGCCCACGCCTGCAGCCAATTGGGCCTCCGCTTCCTCCACCGCGCTCACGGCGTCGGCATAGGCGGTGGCCAGATTCACGAGATCGAGACCCGCGGTTTCCGAACCCACCGCGCCCCCGGAGGGCGAAACGTGGTCGCCGAGTGGCTGCCTGTGTGGTTTATCTGTTGAGCCCTCTGCGATCGCGACCGCGTGGTTCGCGGCCTTTGGGGCCGAGGACATATCTTCGCCGAAACTAGCCCACGCGCCACGCTTAGTCGCCATCAAGCGTCCTGTGTCGCCGTCGTAGACGTAAACAGTAACCGTCCCGTCCTTGGCTTTGAACTCTTTTACCACTCGGCCGTCCGAAGAAGCGGTGGTCTTCACGCTGGCTATCGGCGACTCGTCGGGCGATCGAGCCGACTTTTTTTGCAGCAACTTATCGGGGCGGCCATCTTCGCCGGTTGTCCACAGTTCGTGCGAAATCGAACCGTCCTCGGCGACGCGTGTAAGCGTGATGGTGTTCGGTGCTTGAGGCGCCGTCTTGGCCGTGGCCGACGTCGCTCCCGCCAGGTGGACTTCGGCCTTCTTCAATTGCGCCTCGAGCAATCGAATCCGCTCCTCGGCAGCCGCCAGCCTGGCGCGCAGGGCTTGCTCCGCTGCGTCGGCTGGGCTTTCCGTGGCGGCCGAGTTGGCCACCGTAAACAGCCGGCCGACGATGGGAAGCTCCGTGAGCGGCTGGTTGGGTTGGGCCGTTTTGGCCGGCTCGGCCACGTCTGGTGCTGCGGCCGACCGACCGACCTCAGTTGGATCTTTCGGCTGCGGGGCCGCTTGGTCTCCCGCCGGCGGCTGTTGGCCCGATGCGGGTCGTAAACCCGCCAGGCTGGCTACGGCCACCGCCATGCAGGCCGTGACGGCGAGCGACGAAAAACGCCATCGAGGCGTCGGATCAACCGACAACGGACACGTTCGCGAGATCAGCATTTGCATCCTCCTGTAGAACTGAGACGACGAAGAGTAAAGAGTTACCGCACCGGCGACCGGCATGAGGGTGGGAGACCTGGCCGACGATCTGGCCAGCGAGACAAGTTGTTCGACGTAGGCTAGCTTGCCGCCTCGCTGGGCCGCCCAATCGTCGGCTAACAGTTCCGCCGCCATCCGCATCTGGGCTCGCAACCACAAAAAGAGCGGATGCGGGTAGAGTAACGGCAGTGCGAGGCAGACGAGCACGTTCCCCCAACCGTCGCCACGGACGACGTGCGCCAGCTCGTGCAGCAGCACCATTCGAAGCTGCTCGCGATGCCGCCGACGGGCCAAGGCGAGCGGCAGCACGATCGTCGGCCGCCAGGTGCCCCATGTCATGGGCCGGCTGCCGACGCGGCTGACAAGCAGGGCTGGCCGCACGCCGGCTTCGTCCGCGAGCCCCGCAAACATCTCGGCGAGCCATTTCGGTGGTCGCCGTGCTCTGCTGCGAATACGGGCCAGCCGAACGTGGCCGCAGGCGAGCCACAGCAGGCACACGGCCGCCCCGCTGAGATAGGCCGTTGCGATGGACGAAGTTGCGGGGCTGGCCGTGCGCAAAATGCTCGATGGGCGATCGGTATCGCGTCCAGGGTCGCCCGATGTGTTGTCGACCTTCGGCTGGATCTTTCTAACATCATCGAGGGGCGAGCTGGTTATCAACTCGTCGTTCGCCAAAGGCGGCTGCCTTCTATCGAGCAACGCCTCGTCGGCGTTCGCCACTTCGAAGGACGCGAACTCCGACTCGGACATTGGCAGCACGGAAGGATTGTGCTCGGGGTCGGATTTTGCCTTGCCCACCGGTGCCGCTACCCGAGAGTACGGCTGCGTCCAAAGATCTTCGGGAAGCAACCTCGGCAGTGGCACGCAGGCCAGGAGCCACCAGCCGAAAATCGCTGCCATCGTCAGCTCACCTGTGCGCTGACGATGCGCGGGCGAGCCCATCAGGCCCATCAAGGCGCAGCCGATCGCCAGCAGCAGCGTGGTCAGCAGAAAAAGGGGAAGCACACAGTCGTCGAACAAGTTCGCCAGTCGCGACATCGCATGTTCCTATTTCTCGGACGTTTTTTTTTGGGCAGCTCTGGCCTCCGCGATCAGCTCTTCCAGCTTTTCCAATTCCTGGCTGGTCGGCTGACGGGCCTCGAGCACGCTTTGTACGAGCTGGTCGACTGCCCCGCCGAAGGCACGCTCGAGAAGCTGGGCGGCGAGTTGTCGCGCCGTCTGCTGACGTGGCTGGACCGGACGGTAGATGAAGGTGCGCCCCTCGATTCGATGTTTGACCAGCCCCTTTTCCTCCATCGTGCGCAGAAACGCCTGGACCGTGTTCTGCACGATCGGCAGCCGATCGCGAAGTTCTTCGTACACCTCCCGCACGGTGGCCTCCTTGCGTTCCCAGAGGACCTGCAGGATATCGAGCTCTCGTTCGGTCGGTTTCATCGGCGGTCGTTAGCAGCGTGGCTTATTGCGTTACACTTAGTAAACTAAGCTTAGCGATTCTGAATCCGGCGTCAAGAGCCGCGCCGGCGATTCCTCTTAGACGGAGAAAGAAACCTCAGACGCCGGCAGGCAGTTGCCTGAGTTCCGAGGCGATGCGCTGGAAGACGGCGGCCCACTCGCCCGGGCTGCTCTGGCGAAAGAGTCGCAGCGTGGGATACCAGGCGCTGTCGTCGCGGCCGGCAACCCATCGCCAGTCCGGCGCGGCGGCGACGGCCGTCCACACCCGCACGCCCAAGGCGCCCGCCAGGTGGCCGAGGGCCGAATCGCAGGTGACCACGAGATCGAGAGAACACATGAGCGCCGCGGTGTCCATAAACGGGCCGGCGCCCGAGGGGCCGTCCTCATCGAGGCGCTCGCCGAAGTCGAGGATTGGAAAGCGGGCCTGGGGCACTTGCTCGCTTCCTCTGCCTTTCTGCAGGCTGACCAGTTGCACGCCGGGCACGAGAGCCAGAGGTTCGAACTCGGCGAGCGGAATCGATCGTTCGCGATCCCCGGGATAGTCCGGGCTTCCCTGCCAGGCGATGCCGATTTTGAACCCCGGCCGCCTGGCAAGCTCGCCCCGCCAGGCTTCGACGAGGCGACGATCGGGCTGCAAATAGGGCACCGTCGCCGGCACCGTTGCCAGGGTCGTGCCCAGGACGAACGGCAGGCTGAGAAGCGGAAGGTGAACGTCGAAGGGCGGCAAGGTCGCGCCCTGGGCGACAGCATGATCGATGGTCGGGCAGCACGTGGCGAGCAAGTCCACCAGCCGTGGCTGGCAAACGAGGACCACTTTGCCGCCCCGCTCGCGCAGCGCCGCCCCGTAGCGAACAAATTGCAGCGTGTCGCCCAGTCCTTGCTCGGCGTCGAGCACGATCGTTCGACCGGCCAGGTCGGATCCGTCCCAGCGCGGTTGCCGACAGCGGCGCGTCTCGGCCGGCGAAAGGCGCCACTCGAACTCCCGCCAACCGCGCTCGAAGTCGCCCGCGCTCAGCCAGACGAGTGCTCTTCCCCAGTGTGGCTCGCGGTAGTCGGGTCTGAGTTGTATGGCCCGTGAGAAACTGGCCAGCGCTTCCTCGCTTTGCCCGAGGTCGACGAGCACGCTGCCGAGATTGTTGTGGGCGTCGGCGAGATCGGGCTCCAGCGAGATCGCCTGGCGATAGTTGGCCGCTGCCTCGCTATAACGGCGCTGCCGATAAAGGGCCATGCCCAGATTGCTGTAGGCGTTTGCGAAATCGGGTTTTAGCCGCAGGGCCGTCGTCAGGCTGACGATGGCCTCGTCGATCCGTCCCTGTCGTTCCAGCAGGCAACCCAGGTTGTTATGCGCCTCGGCCATGCCCGGCGCCAGACGGACAGCCTCGCGACAGTGAAAAATCCCTTCGTCAATTCGTCCCTGCAGACGAAGGGCGGCGCCTAGGCAGTTGTGCGCTTCGGCCGAATCGGGGCGCAGGCGGACGGCTTCCTTAAACGCCAGCACAGCATCGGCCGTCTGGCCGCCGCTGAGCAATTGGGCGCCCCACCTGCCATACATGTCCGCCGAGGTCCCGGCTCGCGGATCCGGATTCATGTTAAGGTTGTCCTCCCCCGTCGGCACTTTGCCCACCTGGCCCGTAAAGCCGAAACACAGACAACGCGTCTTCTCGGCCGACGATCTTAAGACGTCATGTCTTGTAAGTCAAGCGGGGGGTGTAAAGTCCCTCAGGCAAATCGTCCTTTCTGAGCGGCCACCCCTTGTGCTCAAGACACGATGTCTTTATCATGACGTAGCGGGGGCAGGGGGAAAGGGAGCTTGGGATCAACCGAGGAACGTTCAAACATGGCGCGTGTCCCTCAAGACGTAACGGACGCCGAACTGGCGATCCTGGAGCTGCTCTGGAAGCGAGGGTCGGCCACCGTCCGCACCATCGCCGAAGAGCTCTATTCGGGCTGCAACACGTCGCAGCACGCCACGGTTCAGAAGCTGCTGGAGAGATTAGAAGGCAAGAGGTGTGTCCGCCGCGATCGCGGTAACTGGCCGCACACGTTCGAGCCGGCTATTGAACGCGACGAGTTGATCGGCCGCAAGCTTCAGCAAACGGCCGATCGATTGTGTGAGGGTTCGGTTCAGCCGCTGCTCATGCACCTGGTCAAGGCGGGCCGGCTCTCGGCCGACGAGCGCCGCAATCTGCGTGAATTGCTCGATCAATTGGAAGGAAAAGGCGGGAAGTCCGTCAAGAAGAAATAGAGACGGACAAGAAACGGTCGTCCACGGCGAATCATGTAGAAGCCTGCGGGCAAAAGTCGGCCGGGAGATTCACCATGACGTGGCTCGTTGCGATCGGTTTAACCAACGCGGCGATCGCCAGCGTGCTGGCGTGCGTCGCGTGGGGCGTCGGACGCGTTTTTCGTCGACCGGCGTTGAGCCGGCTCCTCTGGATCGTCGTGCTCTGCAAATTGCTCGCTCCCCCTTTGGCCAAGGGGCCGGAGTGGCTCGCCGTACCAAGCCGCTGGCTGGCAGAGACGTCGCCGGCCACGCTGGCAGAGGCCACGGCGGTCACGACTCTCGACGTAGCGACCGTCGCCGCGAACACCCCGCCCGCCGAATCGCGCGACCGGCTCGCCTCCGCGGACCAGAATTCGACCAATCGCAGCTCACCCCAAGCGGTCACCACCGAGCCTCCGGGAGGTATCGGGACGGCGTCTCGGGAAGTATCCCAGCCTCGTGAGGCCTTTGGCCAGACTGGTTTTCGCCGCTTCTTGGCGGCATCTCCTGCGGACTGCCTGCGGTGGGCAGCGATCGTCTGGATCTGCGGCAGCGTGCTGTGCACGGGCAGGCTTGTCTATCGCTCGTGGCGATTCCGAAGTTTTCTCGCTCGTGCCGGTCGGGAAGCCCCCGACCTTAGCGCAAAAGTGAGCCGGTTGGCCAAGAGCGCCGGGTTGCGATCCGCGCCCCGGGTGATGGTCGTCGAGAGCGTCGTATCGCCTATGCTGTGGGGCGCGGGGCGTACGGCCCGGCTGTTGTTCCCGGCCGAACTGATGCGGCGAATTGACGACGACGCCTGCGATGCCCTGCTTTTGCATGAGCTGGCCCACTACGCGCGAGGAGACTGGCGGGTTCGCGTCTTGGAACTGGCCGCCCACGTCGTCTACTGGTGGCACCCCCTCGTGTGGTGGGCGCGGCATGAGATCGAGGCGGCTGAGGAAGAATGTTGCGACGCGTGGGTGCTGCACCGTCAGGACGCATCGCGGCGAACTTACGCCGAGGCCCTGTTGACGACTCTCGATTTCCTCTGCGAGCCGATCGGATCGCTGCCGCCGGCCGCATGTGGCCTCGGAGCGGCGCCTCTCCTGCGGTCGCGTTTGACCAAAATCATGTGCGGCGAGGTGGCGATCCATAACTCGCGCCGGGCAAAAGCAGCGGTGCTGGCCGCGTCGCTGGTTGTTCTGCCTTGGGGTCCGGCGTTCGTCAAACGACCGTCTCAGGAAGCGACGGCACGCGAAGTCGCGACGGGTAACACAATCTCGCTGGACGGCGCAAGCGACGAGACGTTGGCGTCGGCCCTCCCCCTCAATGCCCTTGATGCCGGGCCTGCAGCCGAACCCGTGCCGGCTGCCGAGCTGCGATCAGGCTCATGGTTCGTCCCCCCCAGCCCGCTCCCGCCTCTGGGGCCGGCACTCTACGCCACGGCGGTGTCTCCCAACGGAAAACACAAGCTAGAGGCGCGCGCGGGCTACCGGGCAACGCTCATCGACGTCGAATCAGACCGTCACTTGGACTTGAGTTCCTACCGCATTCGGTCGGCGTCGTTTTCGCCCGATAGCCGCCGCCTTGTGACAGCGCAAGAGGACGACAACGTCGTGCGTCTCTGGGACTCGAGTTCTGGGGAGTTGCTTGCCCGACTCACCGGGAGCCAGGTCGCCGTGAGCGCGGTCGCCTTCGCACCCGACGGCAAGCGTGTGGCCGCCGGTGCGGAAGACGGGAGCGTGCTGGTTTGGGCCCTGGACGACAGAGAACAAGTGGCCAGATGGCCTCAGCAGGACGCTCCGGTAAGCAGCCTGCGATGGTCGCAGCAAGGCGACCGCCTGGCGATTGCCCTGAGCAGTTGGTCGAACCGCGATTCGTCGTCAATCGTCGTCTGGCGGCCCGACGACGCGCGGGACGTTCAGAGCTGGTCGCTCGAGCAGTCCATCGGCGCAATCGACTGGCTAAGCCCGGACGAGCTTGTGGTTGCCGACTGGGACGGCGCCGCAAAGACCGTAGATCTGGCGACGGGGCTGGTCGCCGGCAACCAATGGCTGAGCAAAGACGCGGTTTCCGGCGCGTTTTTCTCTCCCGATTGTCCCTTGCTGCCTCGCTGGCGGGCCGGCCGGCTCGCCAGAGTCGGCGACTGAACGGAGGAGCCCGTGCGTCACTCTCTCGGCGGGCGCGCGTCATTCTTGATCGGGTCGTTCTTCACCTTCTCACGCCGCAGGGGAGCGATACACCGCCCCAGGAGCGCATGTCCGGTCTGGAATCGTCGTCATGTTGCGCGCGTCCTGTTGGGCGGATTCTGGCTCGCCGCCGTGGGCAACCTGCCGTCAAACGCGGCGTCTGAAGATAAGTCGATCAGCGAACGGGCGACGTTGCGTGAACTGATTGACGCAGCCGTCGACGGGATCCAGATCTTCTCCGCCAGCGATTCGAACGAGCCGGCCAAACCAGTGGTCGCGCTGCGTTGGGCGAATAACTCTCGCGGCAAAGGAAGCGAAGACGGCGCCACGATTCTTTATATCTACGCGGGGCGCCCCCTGGCCGCGGCCTGCTTCTACCCGTGGGAAGGACAACTGATCTACGATTTTGAAGCGATCAGCCGTGAACGGGTGGTTGGGCGCCGAAGTGGAACCATCTTCTGGCAACCGCAGGCTTCCGGCGTCAAGTTCGCCGATCTTCCCGACGCGCCCGTTCCCGATGCCACACGCGGCCAACGCCTGAGGCAGATGAAATCGCTCGTCGAACAGTTCCGATCGACCATGCTCGGCTGGAAGAACGACGACAGCGACCGCGAGGAGCTGCGGGTGCTCCCTCGACCGCTTTACCGATACGAGCCGACCGACGGTGAAGCTGCCGAGGGGACGGTCGTTGACGGGGCGGTGTTCGCCTTCGTGATGGGAACGGATCCCGAAACTCTGCTCCTCTTGGAAGCGGTCAAGAAGGGCGACTCCACCCTCTGGCAATACGCGTTTGCCCGCCGTACTTCCGGCGAGTTGGACGGCCGGCACCGCGACAAGGTCGTCTGGAAAGCCGAGCGCAACCCGACTACCAACGATCCACGACAACCCCACTTCTCCCTTGCTACGCCGATTCCGCCGGAACTGCTCAAGAGCGGTCAAACCGCAAGCGGCGCGAAGGACTGATTACCTGCAGAGGTCATGATCGATGTCAAAAAGACTCCGTTGGGCGCCAACCGCCGTCATCGTCGCAGTCCTTTGCCAAGGCGTATCGAACGCCGATGACGACCCGTTCGCCGAGGATCCGCAGCAGGTGCCCCCCCAAGCGCGGCAGGCGCTGATCGTCTGTGGACTGCCGGGCGACGAGGAACATCGGACGCTTTTCGCTGAAACGATCGAGAAGCTTTATGCCGGCCTGACAACCCGACTGGAGATCGCCCCAGAACACGTGGTGGTTCTGTTCAGCGGCGAGCCCACGGATAAAGACGGTCCGGCGCTTCGCGCCAATCGCGGTCCGGCCACGCGGGAGAAGCTGGCCGAAACGGCGGCCGAATTGGAGAAGTCGCTTCAGCGCGATGACGCCCTGTGGGTTTTTGTCCTCGGTCACGCTCATTTCGATGGCCGTTTTAGCTGGCTCAATTTGCCGGGACCGGACCTGAACCAGGTCGAATTCGCAAAGCTGTTCGCGACGCTACCCTGCCGCGAGCAGGTTTTCTTCATCACGACCCCCGCGAGCGGTTTCTTCGTGAAGCCGCTCGCGGCAGCCGGGCGAGCGGTGATCACGGCTACCGAGGCCGACGCTGAGGTTAACGAGACCGTCTTCCCGCATAAGCTGGCGATTGCCCTGGCCGAGCCGCCGCCGATGTCCCAATTCGACGTGGACGGCGACGGCCGCTCGACGCTGCTGGACGTCTACCTTTGGTGCGCCCGCGAGATCGCCCAGGAGTACGCCGCGAACGAACTGCTGGCCACCGAGCACTCGCTCGTGGACGACGACGGCGACGGCCGGGGCAGCGAGTTGCAACTGGACTACCTGAGCGAAGAGCTCGGCGGCCGCGTTCGTGCGGGAAAGAAAAGGCCGGCGCTTCGGACGGCGGATGGCGTCCGGCTACGCTCGATCTTGTTGCCGATGCCCCCCGCAGCCGCACCGGAGCCGGCCGCGCCCGCGGAACCTGCGTCCTAGCGGCTCGTCAGCGTAAGGAGCACGCTCGGTCGAGATTCAATAGGCCATCGGGCGGCGCTGCCCGGCCGGACCGGATCGTAGCCGTTTCGGAAGCTCCTTGGCCGCGCGTGGCACAGGCGCCTTGCCCGTGGTCCGTCACGGGGTAACCGCTACTGGACCTTGGCCAGCTCGCTCGTCAGATAGTCGATCGCCTTCTGCAACTGCCGATCGACGAAGGGGGCCTTCGCCTCAGCCGGCTTTTCGGTCGGTTTCTTCTCGGTTTCCGAAACCGGGTCATCCTTGGTCGGCGAGGCCTCCTTCTGGGGCCGGGCCGAAAGAATGTCGCGGTCGCGGCGGTAGAGTTGCAACTGGTAGCGCTCCGTCTCGTCGAGCTTGATTTCGTAGCCTTCGTCCGGCTTTACGCCCCACTCGTCGCTTTCTTTGGCGTTTTCGTCGCGGTGGATGTTATGACCGTTTGGGCGCAGGTAGTTCGCCGTCGTCAACTTCAAGATGCTTTTGCCGCCGTCCATCTCGATCACGTTTTGCACGCTCCCCTTTCCCCAAGTGCGCTCGCCGATGACGATCGCCCGGTGGTGATCCTGCAGGGAGGCAGAAACGATTTCGCTGGCGCTGGCGCTGTGCCGGTTGACCAGCACCGCCATCGGAAAACCCTCAAACGTGTCGAGTCGATGGGCGCTCCAGCTTCGCTTCGGACTGTTGCGCCCCGACGTGCTGACGATTTCTCCTTCGGTCAGGAACATGTCGGCCACTTCGATGGCCGCGGTCAGGAGGCCGCCCGGATTGAAACGAAGATCGAGGATCAAGCCACGAAGGTCTTGCTTCTTCAACTGATCGAGGGCCTTTTTCAAGTCGCGCGGCGTGTCGCGGCCAAAAGAGACGATCCGGACGTAGCCGAGCTTCCGGGGGTGGTCGAGCATGAAGTTCCATTGGTCGTTGTCGTCGTGACGATCGCCGCGGACCGTTTCCATCTGGATCACCTCACGAGTCACAACCACCTTTTCCGATTCGCTGGCGGCCGGATGGAGGACCGTGATATTCACGGTGGTGCCGGCCTGGCCCTTCAGGCGCGAAACGGCTTCGTCGATGTTGATCCCTTCTGTGGATTTCCCTTCAATTTCGGTGATGACATCGCCCGCGCGCAGGCCGGCCCGGTAGGCCGGGCTGCCTACGATGGGGCTGACCACGGTGAGAAAACCGCGGCGGACGTCAACCTGAATGCCGATCCCCGTGAACTGGTTCTCGACCGCATCTTTGAATCGCGATATGTCGTGGGGACCGATGTAGTTGGAGTACGGATCGAGCTTGCTGAGCACGCCTCGAATGGCCGCTTCCATCAATTCGCGCCGGCTGACGTCTTTGACGTAGTTCCGCTCGACCTGGTCTACCGTGTCCGCGAAAACTTTGAATAGTTCATAGTATTCTGCGTCGTCGGCCAATTCCGGTCGGGCGGCTTTCTCAGCCTGCGCTTCGGTCGCGGCGGGTTTTTCGTCGCTGGCCGGTTTTTCGTCGGCGAGCAGTCTCCCAGCACCAACGCTGAGAACAAACGACACGAGTAACACAACCAATGGGCGAAAGGGCATGCATGCGCCTCCAGGCAAAGAGGGTGCCACGAGCACCAGCGCTAAATCCAGGTGACCACAAGGGTTAATCACAGTATAGAAGTCTCCTCAGAACGGGACAAGAACAGTCGGCCGGCTCGCACCCCGTTTGACAGGCGCCCTTCCGGCCGGGATGATTGGAAGACCGGTAGGGGTGTTCCCAGGCGGTCAAGCTACAAGCCTGGCTTGAACCGGACGGAACCTTTCTTGTGTCCCAGGCGTCGAACTTCGTGGGTGGCCGCGGTGGATGACACTCAGCTCATCGAGTCGGCCTTGGCGGGCAACTCGGCGGCGTTTGGGGAGCTGGTGCGCAAATATCAGGACCGGCTGTACAACACGATGGTCCACCTCGTCGGGTCGACAGAGGACGCCAAGGACGTAGTCCAGGACGCCTTTGTCAAGGCCTTCGTCAAGCTTGGGTCGTTTCAGCGGTCGAGCGCTTTTTACACCTGGCTTTACCGGATTGCCTTTAACACGGCCATGAGCCGGCAACGGCGGCGGCGCGAAACGAGATCGATCGATGACGACTGCGGCCACGATCCGACCGACCCCGCCGCCGTGCCCGCCGAACGATTGGAGCAGGAGGAGCTGGCCGCGCAAGTGCGAAGGGCGCTCGAGACGTTGAGCGAAGAGCACCGCACCGTGCTGGTGCTGCGCGATATCGACGGATGCGAATATGAAGCGATCGCAGAAATCCTGGAAGTCCCGCTGGGCACGGTGCGCAGCCGGCTGCACCGGGCAAGGTTGCAACTGCGCGACCAGTTGAAGAAAGTCCTGCAAACCGACACCATTTGAAATGTCCCCGCCCGACGAAGAACTGCTAAGCGCGTATCTCGACGGCGAGCTGTCCGCCGAGGAACGGTCGCGCGTCGAGCAATTTCTGGCCGAATCGCCCGAAGGCCGGCAAGTGCTGGACGAGTTGCGCTCGATCCAAACGAGCCTGCAGCGAATCCCCCGCGCCAGGCTGGGGCACGACTTCGCCGACCAGGTGCTGCGGCAAGCCGAAAAGGAACTTTTGAGTGTCGTTCCGGGCAGCGAAGGTCACGCCCTGGAGTCGGACGCCGCAAAGCCTAACGTGGTGCTTCCCGTTGAACATGCCGACGCGGCGAAACAGGCCGGGCGACCTTCGTGGGAGCGGCTTCGACGGCCGGTCATCTGGGCCTCGCTGACCCTCGCGGCGGGACTGCTGATCATGTTTCTCGATCGTGACGTGGGACCGAAGCTGGGCCGACAAGTTGCGATGGCGCCGGGGACGGGACAGGACCGCCAAGACCAGAAGCGTGCCGATGCAGCCGCGGAGGAACGCGAACGGGCGGAGTTCGGGGCGCCGCCGCCGGCCCTGCACGACTCTGTCGAGCTCCCGTTGGCAGAGTCGGCGGAAGCCAAAAGCCGAGGCGACGACTACGGCCGGTCGGAATCGGCGCCGGCGGGCGCCGCTGGGCTATCTGGCACCGCGTTGAAGGCTCCCGAGCATCACCCGCCCCCTTCCGCCGTGGCCGGTAGCCGTGCCCCCGCGGTCGGGAAGCCTTCTCAACCCGACTCGGGCATGGAGGCGAACCGATCGCTCGTGGAGGAGAAGCTGGAGCCGAAGGGCGGCAACGCCGCAGGTCTTGCCGGCGTCAAGCTCGAGGTGTTGGGAGCTGACGAGAGCACACTCGTCGTCTGGTGCGATGTAGCGCCCGGCACCAACTACAGCGAATCGTTCCGCCAGTTGCTGGCGGGACAGAACATCCGCTGGGAATCCGAAGAGGAAGTGCCGGAAGCAGAAAAGGAGATGCCTGAACTCGCGGCGAAAACAGAGCCGACCGGCAAGCTCCTCGGCGAGAGCGAGCGAGATGCTCGGCTCGGCAGGCTGGGGGGGCTGAAACGCCTGGCCGAAGCGGAGCAGGCGGTCTTCGACACCAACAATGAAGTGGTGCTCGTCGAAGCCGCTCAACCACAGATTGAGGCGGTCTTGGCTGCGATCGACGCCGCAGCGGGCGTGTTCGTCAACGTCGACGTCGAAACCCCGCCCGACGCGTCCAAGCAGCAACAACAGCTCGAGCGGTTTGCCCGCCGGCATGTTTCGCCGGAAAAACTCGGCGAGTTGGCGGATGATGCGACCGAGCGGTCCAAGAAGCGAGACGACTCTCTAGAGCGGGGCGCGGCAAAGCCCGGGGGCCCCGACAGCCAGTCGACCGCAGGCAAAGCGAGGCGCCTCACGGTTCGGGCGGCTCCCGCCCCCGAAGAAACGGTCGGCGACGAGGCACGGAAGGACGAACCTGAGGGTCGAGCGAGAGCAAACGACTCGCGTGAGGAGGACATGAAGAAACCTACTGAGCCCCCAAGGTCGTTCGGTCTCGATATGTTGGGTGATAAGAAGGCGGACAAAGGCCGTGTTCAGGTGCTCTTCGTTCTGCATCCGGTGGACAGCGCCGCCGCCCCTGGCGACGCCACGCCGCCGGACGACAACGACTGACGCAGCGCGTATCGTCACGTTCCGAACATTTCTCAGTCCACGCGACATGAACCCCGTCACCATTCGAACCCGCAACAACGGCCCGTTCGTCGTCGAAGGTCCGGTGACCATCGTCGACGCCGAGGGAAATCCCTTCACGATCAGCAGCGAGAAGCCGGCCGTGGCTCTTTGCCGCTGTGGCCACTCCGGCAAAAAGCCGTTTTGCGACGGGTCGCACAACCGGTGCGGCTTTGTCGCCAGCGAGCGGGCCGCGGAGGGTAGCTGATTCGTCCAGCGCCGTGCTGAAATGTCACAGGGCGAGCCCTTTTGTCACACTAGCTGTCCGCCGGCCGAAGGGCTTTTTCCAAACCGAGCACGGCTTGTGCCGCGTCGATCAGCTTCAGATTCTTGTCGGCCGCCAGTTCCTGCAGTCGACGGAACGCGCTCCGTTCGTCCACCCCGGCTACCTTCATCAGCACCCCCTTGGCCTGCTCGATAACCCGGCGGTCGGCCAGCGCTTGGCGCAAATCCGCCGCTTCCTTGCGCAGCTCCTGCAACTCGGCGAAGCGGCGTACGGCCAGGCCAATGGCAGGCGCCAGGGCGGCCTTGCCGATGGGTTTGACGAGATACGCCAGGACGTGGTCGGCCTCGGCCCTTCTGACCAACTCCGGGTCGTGGTACGCCGAAACGAGGATAATCGGCAAGGGCCGCTCCGAACAAATGGCCTGCGAAGCCTCGATGCCGTCCATGTCGGGCATCTTGATGTCGGTGATCACCAGGTCCGGCTTGAGCGTGCGGCAATGCTCCACCAGCTCGCGGCCGTTCTCCGCGACCGAAACCACCTGGTAGCCGAGCATCGGGAGCATACGCTCAAACCAGTCGCGCATGTCGGCTTCGTCGTCGGCCACGGCAATTCGCAACGGCTCGCTCATTCGATTTCTCGAGGCAGGGTGACGATGATTTCCGCGCCGGCGCCCGGGCGGTCACCCGCCTCGATCTGGCCTCCGTGTGATTGGATAATCCGCTTGGCAATTGCCATACCAAGCCCCGTGCCTTTCGTCTTGGTGGTGTAGAAGGGCTCAAAAATGCGCTGCCGTTGTTCTTCGCTCATCCCCGGCCCGTTGTCGCGAAAGCGGAGTCGCACGGCGGGCTTGCCCTCGAGCAGGACGGCCTTGCAGCCGACGGTGATCTTACCCTCGTTCGCTACGGCGCTAAGCGCGTTCTCCAGAATATTTCGGAAAACCTGCTCAATGGCGAACCGGTCGACGCGGCCCCGCAAATCGTCGCAGTCGATTTCTTCGGAAAACTCGACCTGCTTGTCGGGGCTGAGCTGGACGATGTGCGCCCACGTTTCGCGCCATAGAGCGCGCAAGTCGCAAACCTCGCGATTCAGGTTGATCGGCGCCGCATAGGTGCGCACCTCTTCGTACAGATGGTAGAGGTGCTCCTGTGCTCTTTCGATGCGCCGCACCAGGTCGAGGGCCTCGGGCCGGTCTTCGACCTCCAGGGCCAACATCTCCAGGCAGGCCTTACTGCGCTGCAGGGCGTTGCGGCTCTCATGGGTCAGCCCGGTCATCATCTGGCCGATGGCAGCCAGCCGCTCGGCTTGCAGCGACTTGCGCTGAGCTTCGTGCAGGTCGGTCACGTCGTGACCGATGGCCAGAACGGCCGCTTGTCCGTCGAAATCGCGCAGCAGTTCGGCGTTCCAGACGATCGAGCGGCGCATGCCGTTCTTGCATCGTAGCGCCTCAGCGAGGCCGCGAGTCGGCTGGAATTGCTCGACGCCCTTCACTTTCACCATCCGCTCTGCCAGCCCTCCTCCGTCCGCGTCTTCCGCAAAAACGGCGGTGAAATCCCGTCCCTGGACTTCGGCCGCGGAGAAGCCGGTCAAGTGCTCCGCGAAAGGGTTCACATACAGGATCGTCCCGTCCAACCGCACGATGACAGTCAACGTGGGCGCGGCCTCGACGAGCGTGCGGAAGGCCGCGTCGCTGCGGGCCTTGGCCTGCGCCAACCGCCGGCGCTCGGCGGTCCTCGCCAGGCTGGCTCGCAGGGCCGCCGGATTGATCGGTTTGATAATGTAATCGGCGGCCCCGTTGCGTAAGGCGGCAATGGCGCCGTCGAGGTCGGCGTAGCCGGTCGCCACGATGACGTCAGCCTGGGGAGCGAGCGTCTTCAGCCGCGGCAACAACTGCTCAGCATCTCCGTCGGGCAGGCGCCGGTCGAGAACGACCATCACCACCTCCGACCAATCGCGGCGCGCGAGCGCTTCACCCATCGTCCCCACAGCGTCGACATGGTAGCCGTCGAGCTCGAGGATGTCACACAGATTGGCCCGTGTGTCTTCGTCGTCTTCGACGACCAGGACGCTCATCGCGGCGCGATCAATCATGCTTCGTCAGTTTCTTTAACGTCTCCAGAAGACTGGGAATGTCGAAAGGCTTGTAGCAGGCGGCGTCCGCCCCCTCCGACAGCGTCGCCTCGACCAACTGCTCCAGCTCACTGCGCAACCCGGTGACCAAAACCGTGCGGGCAGCGGGATTCGCCTGCCTCACCAGACGGAAGACGTCCGCGCCGCTCCCGCTGGGTAGCTTCATGTCGATCAGCACGACATGATGCGTCCGCTGCGCCAGACGGTCGGCGGCCTGCTGGGGGTTGTGGGCGAGGCAGACGCGGTAACCGCGGTCTCGGAAGAGATCCCACAGCGACTCGCAGAGGTCCTGGTCATCGTCGACGATCAGTACGACTGGCTGTCCCAGAGCTTCTTCCACGAGGTTCAACAACTTCGAAAGATCGACCGGTTTGGAAAGGATCTGCCAGGCGCCCGCAGTCATGGCCTCGGCGGCCGTGTTGCTGCTGGCGTAGGCCGTGACGACGATGGCCACGGTGCCGGCTTGCAACTGCTTGATGCGGCGATAGAGTTCCAGGCCGTCCATGCCGGGCATCTTCAAATCGAGCAGGGCGACGTCGTAGGTGTTCTGCTTCACGAGTTCCAGGGCGCTGGGACCGTCGTAGGCAACGTCGACGTGGTACCCCAAGTCGCTGAGGATGTCCGAAAGGTTGGCACAGGTGTCGACTTCGTCGTCGACGACCAGGATGCGAGGAAGCGGAGCTGTGATATCTGAAGCAATCATTTCCGTGTCCGTTTCTGGAATCCAACAAGAGCTTCTCAGCCGGCAGCCGGCAGGCGCACCGTGAATCGGGTGCCGACGCCGATTTCGCTGGCCACTTGCAATTGCCCCCCATGCTTGTCGACGATCGATCGCGTGATCGCCAGGCCCAGGCCGATACCGCGCGCCTTCGTGGAGTAGAGGGGCTCCATGATCCGCTCCAGGTTTTCCCGGGGGATGCCGGTTCCCGTGTCGACGACGGTGACCGCCACGTCGCCGTCGAGCGGTTGCGCGGAAATCGTCAGCAGGCCCCCCTGCGGCAACATGGCATCACGGGCATTTCTTACCAGGTTGCCGAAGACGATCTGCAACTGGCGGGCGTCCCCCAGCACACGCGGCAAATCATCGGGACAATCGAGCGTCACGGTGATCTGCTCCGGAAGGACGTTCAGTTCGAGCACCTCGCTCACGCAGTCACGCACGGAGACGGGCTGCAATTCAGGCACCGGCAGGCGAGCAAAATCCGACAGCGCGGTGATCACTCGGTCGGCGAGGCCGATCTGCCTCTCGATCCGCTGCAGGTGCTGCTGGGTCTTTTCGGGAGCCGGCGCCCGAGTGTTCAAGAGATAGTAGACCGACGTCTTCACGACGTTCAACGGGTTGCGCAATTCGTGGGCCACCCCGCCGGCGACTTGCCCGATTGCCGCCAGGCGGTCGCTCCGTTGCTGGCGCTGGCTGAACTCGGTCTGGTAGGCGTCCTCGATGATCGCCAGATCGAGATCGAGGAGCATGTTGAGCGAGCGTCGCGTGGCCAGCAATTCGCCCACGTCGCCGGTCCAGACGCGCTCGAGCGTGTCGAGCAGACCGCGCCGCAAGCGCGAGAGGGCGGCGTTGGTGAAGACCTGCGAGAGACCGATTTCGACGTGCCGCAAGCCGACTCGCCAGCGCCGCGACACGTACTCCTTGTCGTACTGTCCGGCCATAAGATCGTGCAGCCAGCCGCGGAGCGTTTGCTTTAGCCGCGCGATCTGTTCCGCCCCGCCGGTGATCACCTTGCGGGCCTCGGGATGCCGGTCGATCTCTTCATAGAAGTCGTCGATCAACGCCACGACGTGAGGTTTGATGAGTTCGGCGATGGCCGCCACGCGTCGCGCGTCGTCCTCCGTCCAACCGACGTACCTCTGCAGCTCTTCATAGAGCAGATAGATCTTATTCCACGGCATGGGGGCCTTTCGCAAGCAACGGCGGAACCACTCTTCCGATGACGATAATAAAAAAGCCCGCCGGTCCGCACCGAGAACGGGGGCCCGCGAGCTGTGTTCGTTTTTCTACGGGACAACCCGCCGCGAGCGGTCCCGACACAGGCATGATAAGCAGATGCGGGCGAAGAGAGAAGCGGCTGGGTCGGGCCCGGCCCGTGTAGGCGAGCCTTACTTCCGCTTAAGAAGTCGGATTAGGCAACTTGCGCGGTGGTGACTTTAGGGAGTCGAATGGATATTATGTTGACTAATGCGGAAGAATCACGACAATAGTGGTAATGTTAGTCGTGTTTCTTGCCGCCCTTCCTGGCAGATCGCCTTCACCGCTTCCTAAGTTCAAGCCATGTCTGATGAAACCAAGCTGAGCCCCGTGGAGGGGATGAAAGCCGAGAGCCGTCACTTACGCGGAGAGATTGCCTGCGAATTGACCGATGGGAACGACTTTTTCGGCAAGGAGAGCATCCAGCTCCTTAAGCACCACGGCACGTACCAGCAGGACGACCGCGACCACCGGGCGCACAAGTCGGGTGGCAAGTCACAGAAAGCGTTCATGTTCATGGTGCGCACCCGTGTGCCGGGCGGAAAGCTGACCAGCGAGCAGCTCCTGGCCGAACTCGATCTGTGCGACGAGTTGGGTAACACCACGCTGCGATGCACCAGCCGCCAGGGGTTGCAGTTGCACGGCGTGGTCAAGGAGAATTTGAAGGAGGTCATCCGGCGAATCAACGACGTGCAGCTCACGACGCTCGCCGCCTGCGGCGACGTGGAGCGTAACATCATGTGCTGCCCGGCTCCGCATCACTTTGATCCGGTGCACGCCGACTTGCAGAATTTGGCCGACCGTCTGGCCGCCCACCTGGCCCCACGAACGCGGGCGTACCACGAGATCTGGCTCAAAGATCCGGAGAGCGGCGAAGAGCAACTCGTTGCCGGCGGTTCCGATGGCCATGAGGTGGAACCCATCTACGGGCCGACCTATTTACCGCGAAAATTCAAGACGGCCATCGGCCTGCCGGGCGACAACTGCGTCGACCTGTATGCCAACGACCTCGGACTGATGGCGGTCTGCGAAAACTACAAGATCGTCGGTTACAACGTGCTTGTTGGGGGCGGCATGGGTGTCACGCCCAGCGCCAAAAAGACGTTCCCTGCCGTCGCCAAACGCATGGCGTTCGTCACACCCGACCAGGTCGTCGACGTGGCGACCGAAGTCATCAAGGTCCAGCGTGACTGCGGCAATCGGGCAGACCGAAAGATCGCCCGGCTCAAATACGTCATCGCAGACCGGGGGCTGTCGTGGTTCAAGTCGAAGGTCGAGGAATACTACGGGCATAAGCTGCCCGATCCTCATCCCGACGACGTCACGGGCTTCGACGACCACCTAGGCTGGCACGAGCAGGGAGACGGGCGCTGGTACTACGGACTGAACATCGAGAACGGTCGCATCCACGACGCCGGCGACCTGCGTCTCAAGAGCGCCTTGCGGGAAATTTGCCGCACCTACCGCCCGGGCATCCGGCTGACGGCGCATCAGAGCATGCTGTTCACCGACGTTGCGGCGGAGAACCGCGGCGCGATCGAAGAAGTGCTGCATCGCCACGGCGTCAAGCTCTCGCACGAGATCTCCAACGCCCGGCGCTGGTCGATGGCCTGCGTCGCCTGGCCCACATGCGGGCTGTCGATCACCGAAGCGGAGCGAGCGCTGCCCAGCATGATCGACAAGCTCGAAGTGGAGCTGGCGAGGCTGGGGCTGTCGAGCGAGCGATTTACCATCCGCATGACGGGGTGCCCCAACGGCTGCGCGCGCCCCTACAATTCCGACGTAGGTTTGGTGGGCAAGACGGCCGGCAAATATACGCTGTTCCTGGGCGGGCGACTGCTAGGCGATCGATTGAACTTCGTCTACAAGGACCTGGTGCCGGAGGAAGAGGTCGTCTCCACGCTGAGCCCCGTGCTGATCTATTTCAAGCAGGACCGCCTTCCCGGCGAAACGTTCGGCGACTTCTGCCATCGCAAGGGGGCGGAAGATCTGCTCCAGTGGTCAACGAACTACGAAGCCCATCAGAACGGGAACGGCCACATCGCGACCGGGACGCGGGAACCGGCGAGGGAGTGACCGGCCGCTCAACCTTTGGCGATTGATTTTAAACCTGTGGCCGCCGCAAACCGCTCGTCCGCCGGAATTCCCGCGTGGATGACACGCCTACTCTGGTTCGTGGGCGGTTACAACGTGCTGGCCGGCGTGGGCATGTTCTGTTTCTACCACGAAGGGTACAAACTGCTCGGCGTCGAGAAGCCCCAGCTTAATCTGCCGATTCAGCTCGTCGGCATCCTGGTGGGGCTGTTCGGCGTCGGGTACTGGATGGTGGCGGCCAACCCGTTTGCCAACCGCAACATCCTCTTGCTCGGTTTCTGGAGCAAAGCGCTGGGCAGTATCCTGGGCATCTACTACGTCTGCTCCGGCAAGCTGCCGCCGCTCTTCTTGGCGGTGCTTCTCGTGTCCGACATAGGGTACTTGCCGCCGTTTTACTTGATCCTGCGGCGGCTAAAAGCGCCCCCAGACACCGAGAGGCTTTTGGAGTAAACTGCCGTCATGCTGAGAAAACAAGACAGAAAGAACCATCCGGCACGGAGCCGGTCACCGAGATTTCTTCGCATGAAGTAAACTGCCGTCCGTAGGGACTTCTCCCGGAGCTTGTCATGAGCAACGCCTCTTTGCGCGACGCCTTCGGCGCCCGCGATACGTTTGATTCAGGCCACGGCCGCGTGGGCATTTACCGCCTCTCGAAGCTCGAGGATGCCGGACTGTGCCGGGCCTGCGAGCTGCCCTACTCGATACGCGTCCTGCTCGAGTCGGTCCTTCGTAATTGCGACGGCTACGAAGTCACCGAGCAGCACGTCAAGGACCTGGCCGGCTGGCGCGCCGCGGCCGTACCCGAAATCGAAATTCCCTTCAAGCCGGCCCGCGTCGTGCTGCAGGATTTTACGGGTGTCCCCGCCGTGGTCGACCTGGCGGCGATGCGCAGCGCCATTCGGCGGCTAGCTGGCGACCCGAAGAAGATCAACCCGCTCATCCCGGTCGATCTGGTGATCGACCACTCCGTGCAGGTCGATCATTTCGCCGACGGTCAGGCCCTGCAACTCAACGTCGATCTGGAATTCGAGCGCAACCGCGAGCGGTACGAGTTTCTGCGATGGGGACAGAAGGCGTTCGCGAATTTCCGCGTCGTGCCGCCCGCGGTAGGAATCGTACACCAGGTAAACCTGGAGTTTCTGGCGAAAGGAGTGTTTGTTCGCGACGACGGCAAGGGAGCCGTCGCGCTGCCCGATACGCTGGTCGGAACCGACAGCCACACGACGATGATCAACGGCCTGGGGGTCGTGGGCTGGGGCGTGGGGGGAATCGAGGCCGAGGCGGTGATGCTCGGCCAGCCTCTGTTCATGCTCATGCCCGAAGTTGTCGGCTTCGAGTTGACCGGCGAGCTGCGGCCGGGGGCGACCGCCACCGACCTGGTGCTGACCGTGACGCAGATGCTCCGCAAGCACGGGGTGGTCGGCAAGTTCGTCGAGTTCTTTGGCCCCGGTGTGTCGAACATGCAGCTTGCCGATCGGGCGACGATCGGCAACATGGCGCCCGAATACGGCGCCACGATCGGCTTTTTTCCGATCGACCAGGAAACGTTGAACTACCTGCGCCGCACGGGCCGCAGCGACGACGAAGTGCAGCTCGTCGAGCGATACGCCAAGGAGCAGGGCATCTTCCGCACCGACCAGGCGACGGTACCCCAGTTCAGCTCCAAGCTGTCGCTTGACCTGGGGACGGTCGAACCCTCGTTGGCCGGCCCCAAGCGGCCGCACGATCGGGTGGCGCTGGCCGCCATGAAGCAAGCGTTTGAAAAGGCGCTGCAGGCGCCGGTGAGCGAACGGGGTTTCGCGCTCGACCAGGCGTCTCTCGCGCGCAAGGGGACGATCCAATCCAACGGGCACAGCACGCAGATCGGCCACGGGGCCGTGGTGATCGCGGCCATCACGAGCTGCACCAACACGAGCAACCCCAACGTGATGCTCGGCGCCGGGCTGCTGGCTCGCAACGCGGTGGCTAAGGGGCTCGAAGTCAAACCTTACGTCAAGACCAGCCTCGCCCCCGGCTCGCGCGTGGTAAGCGATTATCTCGACAAGGCGGGCGTCACCGCAGACCTCCAAAAACTGGGCTTCTATACCGTCGGCTACGGTTGCACCACGTGCATCGGTAACAGCGGTCCGCTGCCCGAGCCGGTGGCCAAAGCGGTTACCAGCGGCTCGCTTGTCGTTTCGGCCGTGCTGTCGGGCAACCGTAATTTTGAGGGCCGAATTCATCCGTTGGTAAAGGCCAATTACCTCGCCAGTCCGCCCCTGGTCGTCGCTTACGCCCTGGCCGGCACCACCGATATCGACCTGGTCAATGAGCCTTTGGGCACCGGGAAGGATGGCAAGCCCGTCTTCCTCAAAGATATCTGGCCCTCGCGTGACGAGGTCGCCAAGGCCGTGAATGAGACGGTGCTGCCCGAGATGTTCCGGTCTCGCTACGCCAACGTGTTTGACGCCAACGATCGCTGGAACAAGATACCGGTGAGCGGCGGCGATCTCTACGACTGGGACGAAGCCAGTACCTATATTCAGGAGCCGCCGTTTCTGGTGGATTTACCGCGTCAGCCGGAGCCGATCCGGCCGATCGTCGGGGCTCGCGTGCTGGCCGTGCTGGGAGACTCGATCACCACCGACCATATTTCGCCCGCGGGGTCGATCGCGGCTACGAGTCCCGCGGGGCTCTACCTGCAAGAGCACGGTGTCGAGCCTCGCGATTTCAACAGCTACGGGGCCCGTCGCGGCAACGACCGCGTGATGACGCGTGGCACGTTCGCCAATATCCGGATTCGCAACCAGCTCGCCCCGGGGACCGAAGGGGGACTGACGCGGCACCTGCCCGACGGCCAGCAGATGACGATCTACGACGCCTCCCTCAAATACAAAGCGGAAGGGGTGCCGCTGGTGATTCTGGCCGGGGCCGAATACGGCAGCGGCAGCAGTCGCGACTGGGCGGCGAAAGGGACGCTCCTTTTGGGCGTGCGGGCGGTGATCGCGGTCAGTTATGAGCGGATTCACCGCAGCAACCTCGTCGGCATGGGGATTTTGCCGCTTCAGTTCTTGCCGGGACAGACCTGGCAATCGCTCGGGCTGACTGGCGAGGAGGTGTACGACCTTGTCGGGCTGGACGATCAGGTGCAGCCGCGCGGAAAACTCAAGGTGCGGGCCAAAGCGGCGGATGGGTCGGTCAAAGAGTTCGAGGCCGTCGTGCGGATCGACTCGCCCGTGGAACGCGACTATTACCGTCACGGCGGCATCCTGCCCACGGTGCTGCGCAAGCTGCTATCGTAACAACCGAACGCGGTTTTCACCCGCTCAGTTCGACAAAGGTGCGGTCCGCTGATCTCTTGCGTAGCGGCTCGCGGCTAGGGATACTACAGATCACCGCTGGGGCTCACCGCCCGCCCCGCCGCCCCCCCAACCTGCCAACTATTCCGCCCAGGAGATCGTTATGAGCATGCCCGGACTTGGAACCTCGTCGCGTCGCGAATTTGTGAAACAGACCGGCCGGATTGCCGCGGCCGGCGCCCTGTTGGGCGTCAAGCTTCCGTTCGTCCACGCGGCCGAGGACCATACCATCAACCTCGCCCTCGTCGGTTGCGGCGGCCGCGGCACGGGAGCGGCAGCCAACGCCCTGGGAGTCAAGAACGGCCCGATCAAGCTGGTCGCCATGGCCGACGTATTCGAGAACCGCCTTACGTCGAGCCACGAAAATCTCCAGAAGCAGTTTTCCACGCAGGTCGACGTTCCCAAGGATCGCCAGTTCATCGGCTTCGACGCCTATCAGAAGGCGATGGACTGCCTGAAGCCGGGCGACGTAGCCATCTTTGCCACGCCGCCGGCTTTCCGCTGGGTGCACTTCGGCTACGCCATCGGCAAGAACCTGAACGTGTTCATGGAGAAGCCGACCACGGTCGACGGCCCCAGCACCCGCAAGATGCTCAAGCTTTATGAAGAGGCGAACGCCAAGAACCTTAAGGTGGGCGTGGGCCTGATGTGCCGCCATTGTGAGGCGCGAGAAGAGCTGTACAAGCGCATCAAGGACGGTGAGTTGGGCGACATCCTCTTGCTGCGGGCTTATCGAATGACGGGGCCGGTCGGTTTTGTCTTCGTCGATCCCCCCGGCAACGATATGAGCGAGCTGCTGTATCAGGTGAAGAATTTCCATGGCTTCCTCTGGGCCAGCGGTGGGTGCTACAGCGACTTCCTGATTCATAACATCGACGAATGCTGCTGGATGAAAGACGGTTGGCCGATCAAGGCCATGGGGGGCGGCGGCCGCGTGTATCGTGGCGAGTACGTCGACCAGAATTTCGACAACTACTCGACGGAATTCACGTTTGCCGACGGCAGTAAGCTGATGCTCGAAGGGCGCAACATCCCCGGTTGCCACGACGAGTTCGCCAGCTACGTGCATGGCACGAAGGGTGTGGGCGTCATCTCGATCGCGGGTCACACTCCGGCCCGATGCCGCATCTACAAAGGGCAGAACATGGACGATAGCCAGCTCGTCTGGAAGTTCCGCGACGATGAGCCGAATCCGTACGACCGCGAATGGGAGCACCTTATCGCGGCCATCCGCAGCGACAAGCCTTACAACGAGGCGAAGCGCGGCGCCGAGGCAAGCTTGGTGACCTCGATGGGCCGCATGGCCTGCCACACCGGGCAGGTCGTCACGTTCGACGACATGCTGAATTGCGAGCATGAGTTTGCCCCCGACGTCGACAAGCTGACGATGGACTCGCCCGCTCCGCTGCAACGACAGGCCGACGGAAAATACCCCATTCCGCTGCCAGGGCTGGTGACAAAGCGAGAATACGCCGTCTGAGGCCGACATCCCCTCTCCCAGAGGGAGAGGGAACTTACCGCCTGCCGCGTTCAGGCCATGCTCGCCTGTCCGAGCACGGCGCGCAGAGCGGTCATGCCGACCTCGCCGAGCTGTCGTGCGGGCACCCGCCAGATTTGCGGGTTCATTAACTCCAGCGAAACATAACCCTCGTAGCCCATCGCACGCAGGGCGTCGACGATGGGCTGCAACTGAAAGTCGCCGTCGCCGGGCAGAATGCGGTCGGCGTCGCTCGCGAATTCGCGCGGCACGCCGGCCACGTCAGCGAGCTGCACATGGAAGAGATTCTCGGGCGTCAGGTAGGCGAGGTCCTCCGCCTTGCTGGGACCGGCGTAGAAATGAAACACGTCCAGGCAGATCCCCAGGTGCGGTGAGCCGGTTTCGCTCACCAAGGCCGCCGCCGTCTGCAGGTTGTTGCCGAAGGTCGCGGACGCCTGAAATTCCAAAGCAAGACGTATTCCTTGCTCGCCGGCCCGCGCCGCCGCCTGCGTGAGCGACGCCTGCACCCGCTCGAGGTCCTGCTGCGCAAGCGGCCCGACGACGTCGCAGGCGACCACCAGCGTGCCCACCTCCAGTTCGCTTAGCAGTTGTAACCTTCGCGAAAAGTGCTCCCAGTGCTCGCGTCGTGCGTCCCCTTGGCTGAGGAGCAGTCCTCCCTGGAAGCTGGCCACGGGCGCGGTCATGCCCCGGTCTTCGAGCAGCCGCCGCGCGTCGTCCGGGGAGTGGTCTGCCAGGTACGTTTCGAGCTTCCCCAGCCACAGTTCGACGGCCCTACAGGCGCCGGCGGCGTAGTCTTCGATGTCTTTCTCGAATGGCGAATGGAGCGAGCAGACCTGGCTGATGGCGGGTTTCATCGGCGGCGGTCGAGCTCCGCGAAGACGTCCGCCAACCGCAGTTCAAAACCGGGTAATACCGCTTCGCCCTTGAGATGGTCATGCTCGGTCAAGGTCTCGAAATCCGTCGCCGAACGATACGCCGTCGCAGAGCGTCGCTGCGGATCGATTTCCCAGACCAGATCCACTCCCGCTTCAAAATACTCCCGCCGCTTTTCGGCCATCTCCTTGGGTGTGTTGCTTGTGCTAAGGATTTCGATGGCGATATTCGGCACCACGCGCGGACCACGTTCTTTGGGACGCTCTCCGCCGGGCAGGTTGTTCCAACTGATGTAGGCTACGTCCGGGAAGCGAACCAGGTCCGGCATCAACTCGAGCGTGCCGGCCTCACCCGTTACGTGACCGAGATTTCGCGGCCGAACGAACGCGTTCAGCATTTCTACGATCAAGGTCGCCAGCAGCGATTCGCTGTACCCCATGGGCTTCTCCAGCAAGACGCCCGCCACCAGTTCGCACAGACGCCCCTCTTTCTGCTCGACGTCGATCAGATCCCGGATGGTCGCCGTTCCGATCGGAGGGCGGACGCGGATGCGGCTCAAGGGCACGTCGCCGAGTCGCTCGATCAGATCGGCAAGCGTCCCCGTGGTTGGCAGATAGCTCTCAATCGTTGCCATAAGATCGGTGCGGGGATGTGGCTAGCGGTCCGCTGTCTATTCTACTCCGTCACCCCGCCCGCGATCAGCCGTTGCCGGATCTCGTCGACGCACTCCTCCGCCTTGACGCGCCACTGCCGCAGCGTGTCGCGGTCGCGGACGGTGACGGTGCCGTCGGCCAGCGTTTGCCCGTCGACGGTGATGCAAAAAGGCGTCCCGACCTCGTCCTGGCGAGCATAGCGGCGGCCCACCGCCCCTTTCTCGTCGTAGAAGACGTTGAAGTGGGGCTTCAGCTCGCGATAGATCTGCTGAGCCACTTCCGGCATGCCGTCCTTCTTCACCAGCGGAAAGACGGCCGCCTTGAGCGGCGACAAACGCGGGTGCAGACGCAGGAAGGTGCGGGCGCGCGGATTGCCGTTCTCGTCGGGCACTTCGTCCTCCTGGTAGGCTTCGCACAAGAAGGCCAAGGTCGCCCGGTCGGCTCCGGCCGACGGCTCGATGACGTGGGGGATGTATCGCTCGCGGGTCTCATCGTCGAAGTAAGAAAGGTCCTTGCCGCTCCCCCGATGCCGCGGCTTGCCGTCGGCGTCGAGTTCAACCACAAGCTGGTCGCCTTGCCGCACGAGCTTGCCCTCCATGTGGCTGCGCAGGTCGAAGTCGCCGCGATGCGCGATCCCCTCCAACTCGCCAAACTCGCCGGCGGGCAGGAAAGGAAAGGCGTATTCGATATCGGCCGTGCCGCAGGAATAATGGCTGAGCTCGTCCTTCTCGTGATCCCGCAGCCGCAGGCGGTCGCCCGCCAGGCCGAGGTCGAGGTACCAGCGGTAGCGGCGGTCGCGCCAATACGTGTACCACCCTGGCGACTGGTGGGGATGACAGAAGAATTCAATCTCCATCTGCTCGAACTCGCGCGAGCGGAACGTAAAATTCCGGGGCGTGATCTCGTTGCGAAAGCTTTTGCCCATCTGGCCGATGCCGAAGGGAATCGACACCCGCGAGCTGTCGACGACATTCTTGAAGTTGACAAAAATGCCCTGTGCCGTCTCGGGACGCAAAAACGCCGCTCCTTCTTCGCCGCTAAGGGCTCCGACGTAGGTCTTGAACATCAGGTTGAACTCGCGCGGCGGCGTAAGCGTGCCCAGCGTCTTGGCGTCGGGGCCGAGCACGGCGGCAAAATCGGGAACGCGGGTGAGACTGACGATCTCCCCCTCCCAGGCGAGCCCGGCGGTGTCCTTGCCGCGCAGATTGAAGAACTTCAGGGCCTTGAACTCGACGTACTCCTGTTCGCTTTTTCCGTCGGCTCCGCCCGATTCGGTGGCTACGAACACACGCTGTCCCTTGGCCGAGAGCCAGCGTCCGCGCACCTGGTCGTGGCGGTAGCGCTTCTTCGATTCGCGGCAGTCGACCATGAAATCGTGAAACAGATCGTAGTGGCCAGAGCACTTCCAGATCTGGGGGTGCATGATGATCGTCGAGTCGAGCCCCACCATCTGATAGGCGGTCGGGGCGCCGGAGGGCGGCGTCAACTCGTCGTGCGAGGTGACCATGTCGCGCCACCACGCCTCCTTGACGTTGCGTTTCAGCTCGACGCCCAGCGGTCCATAATCCCAGAAACCGTTGAGCCCGCCGTAAATGTCGCTCGATTGAAACAAGAAGCCTCGCCGTTTGCAGAGCGAGACGAGTTTATCCATTTCCATGAGTGAGGTTTGCCTGGTCGTGTACGCTGCCAAAGAGGGCAGTTTACCGTGAGGCGCGGAGATCCGTCGAGAGACAACGACGTAGCGAGACGCCCTACCTTGAGAAAATCGGAGTCAAAACGCCGCTACCCAGCCCTGCTGAGAGGGCTTGCCGAGCGGTATCCGCGCCACGATCTTGCCCGAAGCGCCGACTTTCAAGACCTCATTGTCGCTAACAACCCAAGCGTCGCCCGTCGTGGGACTGACGGACACACTCCAGGCCGTCATCGGTAGTGGCTCGCCGATGTGGCCGGCGGCGGCAAGCTGACGTAGCCCCAATCGCGCGCCCGCGACCCAGGCGTCTCCGCTTCGTGGAATACAAGCGACGCAAAACGCCGAACCGTCTCGCAAATCGAACTCGCGGCGTACGCTGCCGTCTGCGTTGAGCAGCCAGACGCGGTTCTTGCTTCGCGGAATATCGGGATGCTGCCGCTCGGCCAACCAGACGCTGCCGTCGGCCGGATTGACCGACACCGAGGCATAACACCACCCGTCGACGCGCTTGCGGAAGAGCACGTTCCCGTCGCGGTTCAGCTTGAGCAGTTCGTATCCAGCCAGCCAGAAAGCCCCATCGTGCGAATCGTACGCAAGGTCGATCGCGCGGAAGGGATAGGCAGCTACTTCGTTGCCTTGGCTGTCGAAAACGACTGTTTCGCCGTCGTTAAGCATCGATCCACCACTTGTCCATACGTTGCCAGTTGCCTCGTCAACGGCGATCGCGTCGGTTTCAACCTGATCGACCTGCCAAAGCCTTGATCCGTCGATACGAAAGGCGACGACTCGCTTGCCCACACTCTCACAGACATAAACCCTTTCTCGAGGACGGTCGATCGCCACCCCGTGCACGCCCCCAACGTGCTGACCGGTGTTCAATCCGGTCGCCGACCAAAGCTCTGGGCCAGCCTCCGACAGCAGACGCAAGCCGTCGTGGTGCGCTCCGGGTCCGTACTCGGGATCCGAGTTATCCAGGACGACCGCGCCAGCAGGGGCCGCGAGTGGCTCCGCTTCGGGCAGTTCGAAGCGGACGACGGGAAAGCGGCCGAACGGCTGGCCCGCGTTGTCGAACAGCTTCTCGTCGGCCAAGGCCGCTGCGACGGCCTTGTGCAACTCATCGCCCCGCAAGTTCCTGGCGAGCACCCGCCCGTTGGGCGCGACGAGGAAAGTGGCGGGCAGGCTGCGCACGGTGTAGGCCGTCGCGATACGCCCGTAGGTGCCCCCCGCGAAAGCGTGCGTCCAGGGCAAGCGGTTGGCGTCGACATAGTCCTTGGCGGCGCCCACGTCGTTGTCGCAAGAAAGGCCGACGAGGATAAATTGGGGGTCTTTGCCAAGCTCCTCGTGCAGTTTCTTCAGGTCCGGCATTTCTGCCAGACAGGGCGCGCACCAGGTGGCCCAAAAATCGACCAACACGAGCTTGCCCCGCAACTTGCTCATCCGTAGCGATCCGCCAGAAAGCTGCTCGGCCACGAAGTCGGGCGCAAGCTCGCCCGCGTCGAGCGTGTCGAACAGCTTGCCCTCGATAACGCCCAGATCAAGCGGTTCGTCGCTGCGGCCGTTGGCCACTTCCGGCATCGCAAACTCGAGCTCCGCCCGTCCGATCTCCGTCCCCGCGCCGCAAGCAGTCGGCGAAGGCGGGTTGTTGATGGGAACCGTAAGCTTATAGGCTCCAGTCGGCACGTCGGGCACTTCGAAGTGGCCCTTTGGGTCCACGTTGGCCAGGTACCTGGCGTACGGCTCGGCGTAGCTGCCCTTGCTCGCGTCCCACGCTACGATTTCGGCGGGCTGGTTCGTCTTCCAGTCGACGGTTGGCACGGCTTCGTCCGCAAGCCTCACTGTACCGACAACCGGTCTGCCGCGGCCGCCGATGACCACCTTGCTCATTCCTCCGGGGCGGACGTCGACGGGCGTTGGCCAGCCGTAGCTGTGCTGCGAGGAACCGAGAAATTCGGTAACGACGACTCGGCAAGCCGAGCCTTTGCCCGGTATGACTCGCTCGATGCTGAAGCGACCATTTTTGTCGCTTTCGAGCTGGTAACCATAATCGAAGACATAGGGATGCGTGCGCCGTGATTCGGGACGCTCCGGCAGAAATCGTACGCCGCATTCCGCATCGGGCTTACTTCCGGTCGCGACGAACCCCTCGATGCGCCCCCACGGCGCGAGCACGATCGGCTCGTCTGCCTTGAGCTCGGTGCTGAGCCGTTCGGCGAACCCGGCCTCGTGAACAAAGAGAAGCAAAAACGGCTCGTCACCCTGAGGCGGAAACTCAAATCGCCCTTCGGCATCCGCTTTGACCAGGTCGGCTTGGTTCTGATTTCTGTCGAAGCGGCCGGCGTTCAGAAAAGCACGTTTGCTGTGGGTCGCCAGCCCGACCTCGGCGCCCGTGGCCGGGGAGCCGTCGGCGAGCAGGACGATTCCGGTCGGTCCGTTACCGGGCTCAAGTGCGAAGTCGAGGGTCTGTGCTCCTTCGTCCGACCGGAAGATACGCGAAGTTGCCGGCAGGTGGTTGTCAGCCACGATCTGCAAGACGTGCCCTTCCATTGGTTCGGTGGCCTGGAAATTGAAACGGCCGTTCGCAAACGGTGCAGGTTCGTCGCGCGACCAGGAGACGTCGTCGCGGCCGGTGAATCGCCAACCGTGCCGAACGCGGAACCGCTCGACCGGTTGGCCGCTACGGGCGTCGGTCACGCGGCCGCTGATCTCCAGCGGCGGGTGCAGCACCACGACGTGCGGCTCTGGCGACGCCGTCAGCGGCGTGCGGCGTACCGACATGTAGCCCTGCTTGAGTATGTCGAACATGACGGCGTCGTCCGGCGCCCCGCGGAAGACAACGACTCCTTCGGCGTTGGTGTGTGCCCTCAATTCAAGGGTCCGACGACCGCGCCAAGTGTCGCTGACCACCCACGCGTCGGCCACCGGCTTGCCGTCCCGCTCCACAACCCTGACGGTGAGTGCGTGACCCGGCGCAAGTTCGATCGGAACCTCTTCCGTCTGGTCGCCCACGACGACCTCTTTGAGTGTCGGCGAAAGCCCGTCGGCTTCGACGGTCACTGCGGAGGGGCCAGGTTTGCAATTGTTCAGGACGAAACGGCCTTCGGCATCGGTTGTGCTGTGCGGCGGGTTCGTGCCAAACCGATCGAGACACAGACGCACCCTGGCACCCGCGACCGGCTTACCGTTTCTATCGACAACCCGGCCCTTCACCTCGATGCCTTTCTTCAGGACTGCGACGTTGTTCAGGCCGCGGTCGGCGCTGGAGTTAGCCGGTAGGTAATCGGCATGCGAGACGCCGATGCCGACCGCGCTGATGTCGGTGGGCGCGTCGGGCCAGGTCCATTTGCCTTCGGCGTCGGTGGTGAGAGTCGCGGCCGTGAAGACCCAATTGGCCAGCTTTGGCCAGGTTGCAGGCATGCGGACATCCAATTGGGCTCCGACGACCGGCTTCCCGGACTCGTCTTGGACCGTGCCGGCGATTGTGCTGCCCGGATCAAGCCGCAAATCGATCCGCTCCTGCATCTCGACCTTGTGTTCTCGTCCGGGCCAGATGTAGTGCTGCGAAACGAATCCGGTTTTGCCGGCAGTCATCCACAGGTTCTTCACTTCCTCGTTGGCCGGCCAGGTGAGTTGCGCGTCGCCATCGCCGTTGCTGATGAGGAATTTGCGGATCGACTGCTCGCCGACGGTGCCATGGAAGTCGAGCCCGACGCCAGTCACCGGCTCGTCCGTTTCGCTCGCGACAACATGGATGATCATCTGCCGCATTACCGGCTCAGGTTGGCTGGAGTTCGCTTGCTTCTCGCGAGCTTCGTCTTTTCTCCCGTTCGTTTTCGCGTCACTCTTGGCGGTTCGTGACGCGGCGGCGGGGGGCTCTTCGTTCGATCCGCCGATCACAACTCCGCCGCACAGCAGGCTTGCCCCAGAGGCGGCGGCAAAGAATAGGTTGACTCGCCGCTTTGGCAACGCCGCACTAGGAATCTCGCGCCGTATCGACTCGATGCGACGGCAGACGTGGGAGCCACTCGCCATCGCCAGACCCACGGAATGCGAATGCTCTGAGAACCTCAAAGCCAGACGCGCCAGCGTGCGCGCGTAAAGGTTGGAGTCGCCGACATATCCGGCAGCCAGGCTGTCGCAGACCTCGTCACATGCGTCGGCATGCACGCGCCGCATTAGCCAAATGAGCGGATGAAACCAGAGGACGAGCGAAAGAGCGTGTAGCAGGGCGTTGAAGGTCGGGTCGTTTCCCTTCAGATGAGCGACTTCGTGCGCCAGAATGGCGCCGAGTTCTTCCCGCTTTTCGGGCTCGCACTGGCACGGCGGCAGCAAGACGAGCGGTCGCCACAAACCGACCAGGCAGGGCGTCTTTACGTGCATACTCCGCACCACCTCAAAGCGGCGCTGCACTGCTAACCGGCTGCCAGCCATGGCCGCCTCCGTCGCGACCCAGTCCGGCGCCGCCGATGCCTCGGCACGAATCTGTCGGAGCCGTAGAACACCTGCTGAGGTCCGAATAAAAAGAGGTATCGCGCCGATGGACCACAATAGGATCGCGCAAGCGGCGGGCGACAACGACCACAGGCGAGCCGTCGTCGTTGCAGGACGCTCACCAGCCGTTGCCTCTGCGCGGTGCGAGACCGACGACGCTCGGCCGACTGGGTTGGCGATGCTCGGTTTGGCAAGGCCGGACGAGAGCGCCGGGGCGGCCGAGGTTCTGTCAGCCGGAGGCCTGGCCTGCAAAGGCGCCGCCATCTCACGATGCCTTGCCGCCCGGAATCGCCCCGATTCCTCGTCGGCGTCGGGTGGCGCCGGCGCAACGACGTCGGCTGCCCGAACGGCCGCTTGGGGTCGCAAAACACGCATCGTTATCAGGGGTGGGCAGATTGATAATCCTGTCACGACGACCGCCGCCAAGGCACTCACGCGCCAGAGCAGCACGCGCCAGCGAGCATTTCTTCCGGCCAACATGCCGTGAAGCAGCCATGCCGTCGCGAGCACCACGGTAATTTTGGTGAGCCACACCAAGATTGCGTTCATCGTCGTTCCTTGGGCTTTGCCCGCCCAGAAGATGGTTCGTCGGCCAGACGTTTCAGCTCAAGGAGCTGTTCTTCGCTGAGTTTTTCGCTGCGGATGAGATTGAGCAGCAGTGCCTGGGTCGAACCGGAACAATAAGAGTCGATCAGGTCACTGAGCGTTTCTCGGAATGCCGACTGCCGGCGCGTGACCGCTTGATAGTAGTAGGCCTTGCCGACTTTTCGCCGGGAGATATGACCCTTGTTGCACAAGATGGTCAAATACGACCGCAGTGCCGGGTTCTTGATCGGTTCGGGATAGAGCCTGTGGATTTCGCTCGGCTTCATTTCGCCATGCTCCCACAACAGTCGCATGACGTGCAGCTCGCCCGGCGTGAATCGAGACATGACGGCTTACTCGCAGACCGGCTAATGTGCAGATAGTACTGCACATCGGAGGCGTTGTCAAGCGTTCGGCCGTCTTCTGGGAAACGGGGGGCCGGTGGTTACAATGTTGGTCACACGCCCACTATTGTGAAGATTCGGATGCCACGATCGATGCCTCGACTTGGGCAGCTTGCCTGCGCGGTTGGTCTTTGCGTCGCGGCGGCCCATGCCGATGACAACCAGCGGCAGCCGCCCGGCCCGGTGAGCTATCAGCGCGACATCAAGCCGCTCTTGCGCAGCCGCTGTGTCGCTTGCCACGGGCCGATCAAGCAGGAAGCCGGCCTCCGGCTCGACGCCGCCAGACTGGTGGTGGCCGGGGGCGACGAGGGCGCGGTCGTCGTACCCGGCCAAAGCGAAGTCAGTCGGCTGATTCAGCGCGTGACTGCTGACGACTCGGAGAGAATGCCGCCCAAGGGTGCGGCTCTGGCGCCGGCCGAAATCGCTTTTCTGAGGGGATGGATCGATTCCGGCGCGCCGGTGCCTCCGGACGAGACGGTCACGCCCTCGCCCCGCGAGCATTGGGCCTTTCAAGCGATCCGGCAGCCTGCCGTTCCCGACGTGCAGGATCACGGCTGGTCGAGCAACTTCATCGACCGGTTCGTGCTCGCCAGGTTGGAAGAGCGCGGCTGGCGGCCAAACCCGCCGGCATCCGAGGAAACCTTGCTGCGGCGCCTCTATCTTGACCTGATCGGCCTGCCGCCGACGCCAGCCGAGCAGGACGCGTACCAGCAAATGAGCGAGCCGGACGCCTATGAACGCCTTGCCAGCCGGCTCCTCCACCACCCAGCGCACGGAGAACGCTATGCGCGACACTGGTTAGACGTGGTGCGCTACGCCGACTCAAACGGCTATGAGCGAGACGCCGCCAAGCCCGAAGTCTGGCGATATCGCGACTATGTGATCCGCGCCTTCAACGCCGATTTGCCGTTCGATCGGTTCGTCGTCCAGCAAATAGCCGGGGATGAGTTGGAAGACGGCGAGTTGGATGATGGCGATACCGATGCGATCGTTGCCACGGGGTTCAATCGGCTCGGTCCATGGGACGACGAACCCGCTGACGTAGCCGCCGATCGATTCGACCAACTCGACGACATCGTTAACACGACTTGCCAGGCTTTTCTGGGCCTGACGATGGGGTGTGCCCGCTGTCACGACCATAAATTCGATCCGCTCTCGCAGCGCGATTATTACGGTCTGGTATCCGTCTTCAGCCTGCTCAAGCGTCCGCAGGCCGGCCGAACGGAATTAACCTTGCCCATCGCAAGTCTTTCCGATCGACACCGACTGAGCGAAGAGCAACGGAAGGTTTTACCGCAGGGATATTTCTTCGAGGAGATGGCTTCGGCGCCTCCGATTCACGTTCTGGCTCGCGGCAACCCGCATCAACCTGCCGAGGAGGTTGTGCCCGCCGTCCCAGCGGTCCTGGTAAAGGAGCCGCTTGAGTTCTTGCCGCCCCGTGAGTTCACCTCCCGGCGCCGCTTGTCGCTGGCCCGATGGCTTGTCGGCCGTGAAAATCCGCTGACGGCTCGCGTCATCGTCAATCGCGTTTGGCAATGGCACTTCGGTGAGGGGTTGGTGCGGACACCCAATGACTTCGGCTTAAGCGGCGAGAGGCCCACGCATTTGGAACTGCTCGACTATCTGGCCTGGTGGTTTGTGCACGAGGCCGATTGGTCGCTGAAGAAACTGCACTTCTTGATTGTCACCAGCAATACTTACCGGCAAAGCAGTGAAAACCGGGAAGAGTATGCCGCGGTGGATCCCGATAACCGCGCGTTGTGGAGGCGCTCGCTTGCGCGGCTCGAAGTGGAGCCGATCCGCGACAGCATGCTGGCGGTGAGCGGGCAGCTCGGCAGGAGCATGTATGGCCCGCCCATGTATCCGCTCGTTCCGCGAGAAGCGCTTGAGAGCCACGCGGACAAGGTCTCCATCTGGCCGGCCTACGATGAGAGCTCCGCAGCGCGTCGGACGGTTTATGCCTTTACGAAACGCTCACTCGTCGTGCCGATGCTGGAGGTTCTCGATTTCTGCGACACGACACGCTCGTCGCCCAAGCGCAGCGTCACCACCGTCCCCACGCAGGCGCTGACGCTCTACAACAGCGAATTCAGCATGCAGCAAGCGGCTCATTTCGCGAGACGATTGCGATCCGAAGCGGGTGACCACCTCGAGCGGCAGATCGAACTGGCATGGCGATTGGCTCTCTGCCGACGGCCAACCGCGAGCGAGGCTGCTGCAATGCGAGCATTCGTAAGCGACGAAATCGAACACCTGCGAACCACGTGTGGCGGGGCTCGCAGCGAGGTCGAGCTTGAAGAGGCGTCTCGCGTGCAGTTATGCCGCGTACTGTTCAGCCTGAATGAATTTGTTTACCCGGACTGAGTCGCAGCGATGAACACGGGCTCTCGTTTCGTTCCGAACTACACGCCGTGCGGACGGACGCGCCGCGAGTTTCTCTGGCAGGTTGGCGGCGGGTTTGCGGGGCTGGCCTTATGCGATTTATTGGCGCGCGACGGTGCCCTTGCCGGCCAGTTGGCCAAGCCACACCCTCATTTCGCGGCCAAAGCAAGGCACGTGATCTTCCTGTTCATGAACGGCGGCCCAAGCCAGGTCGATACGTTCGATCCGAAGCCCATCTTGGACAAGCTCCACGGCCAGAGTTACTCCGGTCCGCTGGCGGTTGGCTCGAACGGTCGACCGATCGGTCGTTTGACGAAGAGTGTGTTTCCCTTCGAGCAGCACGGTGAAAGCGGGCTTCCCATAAGCAGCCTCTACCCGCATCTGTCTCGTCACGCCGACGAACTGTGCGTCGTCCGCTCCATGTACACCGATACGGCCGCGCACGCATCAGGCTGCCTGCAGATGAATACCGGCAGTCCCCTAATCGGCAAGCCCGCGCTGGGAAGCTGGCTCAGCTACGGCCTAGGCACCGACAACGAAAACCTGCCGAGTTTCGTGGTGATGACCGATCCACGCGGCGGCCCGATCGGCAGCGCGTCGAACTGGTCCAGCGGATACATGCCGGCGAGCTACCAGGGGACCTTGTTTCGCAGCGGGGGATCGCCCCTGCTCGACCTGGCTTCGCCGGCAGGCACGAGCGGCGTGACTCAACGGCGCGGCCTCGACCTGCTGAAGACTCTCAACGAGCAGCATCTAACGCGCCATCCGCTCGAGCCCGAACTGAAGTCGCGGATCGAATCCTACGAACTGGCGTTTCGAATGCAGACCGCCGCCGCGGAGGCCGTGGCGATTGAGCAAGAACCGGCGGCGACGCTTGAAATGTACGGTGTCGGGCGGAAGGAGACGGGCGACTTTGGCCGAAAATGCCTCGTCACCCGCCGGCTGATCGAACGGGGCGTGCGGTTCATTCAGCTCTATTCCGGGGGAGGCCACATCGAGGACACCTGGGACGGTCACAACGACTGCATCACCAACCACACCGTGCACGCAGGAGAGACCGACCAGCCCATCGCGGCGCTCATTACCGACCTCAAGCGGACGGGGCTATGGGACGAAACGCTTCTGGTTTGGGGTGGGGAGTTCGGCAGGACTCCCACCAGCGAAGGAGTCGACAAGCCGGGCCGAGACCACAACTGGCACGGGTTCACGATGTGGCTCGCCGGCGCCGGCGTTCGTGGCGGGCAGAGCGTGGGGGCAACCGACGAAATCGGTTTTGCGGCAGTAGAGGACCGCTACCATGTCCGCGACCTCCACGCCACCATCCTGCACCTGATGGGGCTCGATCATCGCCTCTTGACGTTCTTCCACCAGGGTTTGGATCAACGCCTGACTGGCATCGATCATGAGGCGCGCCTTATTGAGAAGGCCTTGGCCTGAGCCGCGGCGTTTGGCGTCAGCCGATCAGATCATGGAGAACGGTGCCGCGCGACGCCGGGATAGGTCGACCGAGGCGGTCGTGCAGTTCCAGGTCGGCCCGCACGCCGAGCAGATGCAGAATCGTCTGACCGAGGTCGGGCGGGGTTACCGGACATTCGATCGGATGCGCTGCCAAACGATCGGTTGCGCCGTAGGTCGCGCCGCCAGAAATTCCGGCCCCCGCCAGGAGGATCGACTGCGCATGCGGCCAGTGATCGCGGCCTGCTTGCGGGTTGAGCCGCGGCGTTCTTCCGAACTCCCCCATTACCACCAGCAAGGTGTCGTCAAGCAGCCCGCGATCCGAGAGATCTTCGATCAACGCCGACAGGGCGCGATCGGTCGGAGGCACCAGACGCTCGCGCATGTGCCAGTAGATCCGGCCATGCGAATCATATTCTCCCCCGCCGTCGCCCGCCGGGGTCGGATCGATCCAGTAAACGGTGACGAGCGGAACGCCGACTTCGGCCAACCGACGTGCCAGAAGCAGTCCTTGTCCGAACAGGTGCTTTCCATATCGCTCATGGATCCTTTGGGGTTCTCGCGCAAGGTTAGCCGCCTGGGCAAGGCGCGATGGACCAACGAGTTGAAACGCCTGTTCGTTCAAGTCATCCCGGATCGAAATCGGGCGGTTGACGGGGGAGCACGCAAGTGAGCTGTTGAACGCGGCCAGCAGCGCTCGACGCGTCGCCAGCCGATCCTGGCTCACCTCGTCGGGCAGCTCAAAGGAGGGCAAGCTGAATCGGGCGGATTGCTTGTCACCTTGAACGACGAGCGGGTCAAAGCGTGATCCCAAGAACCCGGCCGTCTGACCGGGCCAGATCCCTTCCACGGGCGGCGCTTGGAAGAGCGTCGGCAGACTTACAAACGGCGGCACCGTTGTCGCGCCGCCACGATCAAGTGAAACGATGGCGCCCAGGTGGGGATGGTCCTCCGGCCGGACTCGCGTCTGGTCGATGTTCGGCGTCGGGTGATAGGTGCCCGTAAGCATCGTGTACACGGCTGTCGTGTGCACCGAGGCGTCGTGCGTAACGGAACGCACGATCTTGAGCTTGTCGACACAGCGAGCGGTCAGCGGCAGTAGCTCGCAAAGTCGGATGCCCGGCACGTTCGTGGCGATGGAGTTCAGTTCGCCACGCACTTCGGCCGGCGCGTCCGGCTTCATATCCCAAAGATCAACCTGCGACGGCCCACCGTTGAGAAAGACGAGGATGCATCGTTTCGCCCTGCCGAAACTGCCTGCGGATGGCGACGAACTGGCTTGGACGCGGCTCAGCGCCGACCAAGAAACGGCCAGCGGTCCGAGAAACCCGACCTGGAGAAAGTCGCGGCGCCCGACCTGACGGCATTTGTGGCAATGGACGCTCGACATGGCTTGTGGCCAACAGCCTGATAGGTGACGGCGCTAGATTATTTCACTCCGCCTTCGCCAGCACAACTGTCCCGAAAAGCTATGAGTCGCCTGCGAACGACCTCGCGTAGACCACTGGCGTTAAGCCAGCGATGTCGCGATCCAGCGGGAAATAGGGGCGCCGGAGCCTTTTGTAGGCGAGGTGGTCGACGGTAGCAGGAGTCGGACCGGGCGTGTCGAGAATGTAGGCAGCTTGGTACAGGCCCTTGAATCCGAGCCGATGATTCATCGGATTCTTGACTACCACGAACTTCGCCCGGCTCGCATCCAGGCCAATGGAGCGAAACTGCTCGTCGGCCCAGTCGTACGTTGCATGCGTTGAGATCAGCATTTGGATCTGCCCCACTCTCAAGACCGCGGACGGGCCCATATCGCCCTGCTGTCCTTGCCAAATACCGCCCGTGTAGGTGAATCGTCCCTCGCTCACGCGCACCACCTCTCCGCTGAGCGTTAGCGGCCGGCCCCAGCGCGGATCGACCTGGTGGCCCAAATCGACCGTAACCTGCTGACCGCACCCCGCCTGGCGGCATGCCGTTGCAGCGCGAGGATCAACGATCGGTACGAGCGAAGGTGCATCCTCGGCCGTTTCCAGAAGCGCACGCAGCGCCGCCACGCTGTCGCCGGCTGCGCCGCCGCCGCAACAATCGGCAGTTTCCACCAGAAGCACCGGCCCTCCGTCCGTCTGCAATCCAAGCTTGATGGCCTCGGCGGGAGCGAACACCGGCGGTTCCAAGTCCGCCCGCCGACGCCAGTACTCTCGAGCAAGCTCGGCTGCCAGGCGCGCGGCCAACTCCGGCTTGTCGTTGGTGATGACCAGTCCACCACCGCCCATCTCTGGTACATCAAGATAAGGATGAACGAGAAACAGGCTCGTCGAGAGGACCTCGCCGGCGCCTTCGTGGCTCTTGGCCAGCCGCATTACGTCGGCGAAGGGGCCGGGGCCGTCGGTGTGACCCAGCACGCCGCCGACCAGTAGAGGCACTTTGGCCATTGCCATAACCGGTTTGACTCGTCCCGTGAGCGCATCAAGCAAAAGCGCCGCGGCGCGTGTGCCCGTCGAATAGGCATCGCGGTGCGGGTATGTTTCCCACGCTACGAGGGCGTCCGCGGCGTTGACCATGGCTGCTGTCACATGGGCGTGCAGGTCGAGTGTTGCCACAACGAATCGGCTTTGACCCACTACCTGTCGCACTGCATCCAGAAGATCGCCCTCCAGGTCGTCCACTTGTTCGGCTACGGCCGCCCCGTGCAGAGCCAGAAGTACGCCATCAAGCGGCATTGCCCTGCACAGATCTTCCAGAAGCTTCTCTTTGAGCGATCGGTAGCATTCGGCGCTCAGCCTGCCCCCGGGGACAGGCACTGGCGACCAGGAGGGGAACGACGTCCGCCGAACCGGCCTGCAGACGGGCCAGCACGCCGCCCACCGTGCCTTCTTTGATATCGAACACGCTCGGGCCGCGAGACAGTTGCTGGCGCTCAAAGTCCGCCAGCGTTGCCGGCCGGGCGACGAAATCGTTGCACTCCGTGAAGAGCGAGCCAACGGCAACGCGCGATCGGCGGCTCATAGTCTTTCCCGGTAGGCTCCAGCCGGCCGATGCCAGGCTTTGCCAAACACCATGTCGGAGTAGTGGCCGTCGGGAATAGCTCTCGCATCCGACAGCCGATAGCGATCGACTACGTTCATATCAAGCTCGACGCCAAGACCCGGTCGCTCGCTCAGCCTCAGTTCGCCGTCAACGACCTGGATGGGCTCGACAAGCAGATTTTCGATGAATGGATTGCCGGTCTGATCAACCTCCACCGTCAGCCCGTGTGGCAGAGAGGCCACGACGTGTGCATTGGCGACGATGGCGACGGCGTCGCTCCATGAGTGGGGAGCGACTTTTAGTCCTGCCTGGGCGGCCAACCGCGCCACTCGCAACATTTCGCTGATTCCTCCACATCGAGAGGCATCGGGTTGAACGATGTCGACGGCTTTGGCACGGATCAATTCGCGAAACCCCTCCAAGCCGAATTCGTTCTCCCCCGCCGCCAGCGGGACGCCAACGGTGCCGCGGAGAGAAGCATAGGAGTCGATGTCATCCGGTTCAAAGGGCTCTTCGAACCAGAACACGTCGTTCTCCGCGAGCACCCCGCCGATGCGCCGAGCCAACTCGACGTGATAGCGCATCGAGGCATCGGCCATGATGCCGAAGGAGGGACCGATGGCGCGACGTACCGCGCAAACCGCTTCTATATCCTCGTCTTCACTGCGACCTAGACGCATCTTCATCCGCCGAAATCCTCGTTCTACATGGCGGTTTGCCTCCGCGGCGAGTTCCCGCGGCGACTGCCAGAGCAGCGCGCTGGCGTAAGCGGGGCACGCGGACCGCTGGCCTCCCAGCAGTTTCCAGAGCGGCTTTTTTTCCGCCTGGGCACGCAAGTCCCAAAACGCCGTATCGAGCCCGCCCAGCGCCGACATGGCTGCGCCTTTGCGCCCGTACCAGCGCGTCCAGCGGTACATCTTCTGCCAGAGCGATTCAACATCGCGGGGATCTTCCCCTTCCAAGAGCGGCCGGAGTTGCCGCAGGATGACCTCGTCGATCAGAGCTGGATGAGAATAGACGGAGCTAATTCCGGTGCGGCCGTCATCGGTGTGGACCTTCACCAATGAGCTGAGGCGGCCGCTCGTTACCCCGCCTGCGCTGGTGAATCCCGCCTGGTTTGGATACTCGAAACGCAGGTGAATAACCTCGACATGATCGATTCGCATATCCGCACTCCAACGTTACGCTGACAGGCAAAGGGAGCGACTGACAGCAGACGCGCGGGCGTCAACTCAACCAGCATGACCGCCGATGCTGCGAATTCTCGGTTCTCTCAGACCGCTGTGCAATGGCGTAACAACTTCGAGAACTGCTTCTTGCCGGCAAACTCGGATTCAGCCTGGTGACCTTGGGCTAGGCGCTGCCGGGAGCTTTTGGGCTGACCCTCCCGTCGACCGGCCAAGATTCTCATTGCCACAGCTAGGACAATTTGGCACAATGACGCCAGTTCCCGCCTGACGCTCGTTCGCCTGCGAGATCCCGCCTTGCTCGAAAGGGGCCGAACAGCAATGAAGTCCTACCCGTTTGCGCAAACCCCTGCCCGGTCGTTGACAGCGGCGCTTCCGCTGTTGCTTTCGTTGATCCCGCCGCCCACTTGTTCGGCGGAGGATGCGCCCGAGTCTGCGCCTGCCGCAGCAGCGGCTGTTGAGACCATGCCTGTCGTAGCCGTGCCAACGCCGGCTGTTGCGACGCCGCGCGAGCTCTCCCTCCACGAACTCATCGACCAACAGATCGGCGCGGCACTCGCCGCCAAAGGCATCGCGCCGGCCGCACGGGCCAACGATGCCGAATTCTTGCGACGCATTTACCTGGACCTAACCGGCAGCATTCCGACCTTGGGTGAGGCCAAGGCGTTTCTTGACGACAAGTCGCCCATCAAGCGGCAGCAGCTCGTCGACCGATTGTTGAACAGCCCGGAATACGCGAGGCAGATGCAGCGTGTGTTCGATGTGGCCCTGATGGAACGTCGCCCAGCCCAGCACATCGGGCAGGCGCAGTGGGAAGAGTACCTGCGAAACGCGTTCGCCGCCAACAAGCCCTGGGACGTGCTGGTGCGAGAAATCCTGGCGTCCGACGGCGCCGACGCCGATTTACGACCCGCGGCCCGTTTTTATCTTGATCGCGGCGGCGAGCCGAACTTGCTCGCGCGCGACGTCGGCCGCCTGTTTCTCGGCCGTGACATGCAGTGTGCCCAGTGCCACGACCACCCGCTGGTGTCGGCTTACCTGCAGACCGATTACTACGGGTTGCTGGCGTTTTTCAATCGCAGTTTTCTGTTCACTCCGAAAGAAGAGCCCAAAGCGGTCGTCTTCGCCGAGAAGGCCGAAGGCGATATCGCCTTCAAGTCTGTATTCGTCGCCGATGCAACCGATCAGCCGGCACGACCTCACTTGCCTGGCGAGAAAGAGGTGGAAGAGCCGCAATTCGAGAAAGGCCAAGAGTACGCCGTATCGCCTGCCGACGGGGTTCGTCCCGTACCCAAATACAGCCGGCGGTCGCGATTGCCCGTTCTTTTGCCTCGCGGCGACAACGTGGCGTTCCGCCGTAACATCGCCAATCGGCTGTGGGCGCTGATGATGGGCCGCGGACTCGTTCATCCACTCGATATGCAGCACGACGGCAATCCTCCTTCGCACCCCGTCCTTCTTGATCTGCTCGGCCAGCGCTGCGCGGAGATGGGCTTCGACATCAAAGCATTCCTGCGTGAAGTAGCGTTGAGCGAAACGTACCAACGCACGAGCGAGTTGCCTCCCGGCGTCGAGACTTTGCCACCGGATAGCTTCGCAGCGGCGGCGCTCAAGCCGCTTTCGGCCGAGCAACTGGCGCTGGCCTCGCTGCAAGCAACCGGCATCACCGACGTCTACCGGGCGTCGCTGGGGCCGGCGTTAAACGAAGCGACGCTTAGCGAAAAAGTGGCCGCCAACCTGCCCGCATTCCTCGGAGTCTTTGCCGGCCAGGCAGGCCAGCCCGAACAAGAGTTTCAAGCCACTTTGGAACAAACCTTGTTTATGGCCAACGGGGGCGTGTTGCGATCGTGGATCGCCCCGCAGGCCGGTAATCTGGCCGATCGGCTGAACCGGGTGAATGAACCCGCCGCTGTCGCCGACCAGATCTATCTATGCGTTCTATCGCGGCCGCCGGCGGCCGACGAACTTGCCGATTTGACCGTCTATTTGCAAGCGCGGACACAAGACCGGCCCGTAGCGATTCAAGAATGGATTTGGGGGCTTCTGGCATCGGACGAGTTCCGGTTCAATCATTGACCATGATCACCGACCGCGGCAGGGACCGACTTTAAGGGAGTACGGAATGCAGCAGTATCTTAGTTGTGGAGCTAGCGAGCATCGTTTGTCCCGCCGCAGCCTGTTGGCCGGCATGGTGAGTGCCGGGGCCGGACTGGCCCATGTGACGGGTTTGAGCCATCTCGTCCGACCCGCGGTGGCTGCCGATCTGGCTGCCCAGCAGAAGCGAGTTCTCATCTTCTTCATGGCGGGTGGACTGAGCCAGTTGGAGTCGTGGGATCCGAAGCCGAACACCGAAAGAGGCGGACCGTTTCGCGCCATCCCGACCAGTGTCCCCGGCACGCACATCTGTGAGCTCCTGCCCTTCACCGCGCAGCAGATGCACCGTCTGTGTCTGGTGCGCGGGGTGAACACGGCGGAAGACGATCACGGCAAAGGGGCCGTGTTCATGGAGACGGGCCGCCGCGACAGCCCGGCGCAACGCTACCCGGCGCTGGGTTCGGTGGTTTCGCGTCTCGTCGCTCCGCCCGCCATGGCGCTTCCCGGCTACGTCCACATTCAACCGGGCGGCGGTGGGGTGAATAAGGCCGACGCCGCTTTTCTGGGGCCGAAGTTCGCGTCGATCACCATCGGCAACGGACAGCCTCCGGCCAATCTCTTGCGGCCGAACGACCTCACACCCATCGGCGATCAGCAGCGCAACGACCTTCGGCTGAAAGCCAATCAGCGGTTCACCGCTCGTCGCCGGACCGCTGAGACAGAGGCTTACAGCTCCTCCTACGAGCAGGCGCGGCAGCTTGTCGAGCGGGCCGACATCTTCGACGTCAGCAAGGAGTCGGCACAGGATCAAGAGCGTTACGGCAGCCACGATTTCGGCCGGCATTGCTTGCTCGCCCGCCGGTTGCTGGAACAAGGGCTGACGTGTGTCAAGGTGACCCACACAAATTACGATTCGCATTCCGAGAACTTCGATTTCCATATCGAGCAGCTCGGCGAGTTCGATCGTCCCTTTGCCACGCTGATTGACGACCTGGCTCAGCGTGGCATGCTCGACAGCACCTTGGTCATCGTGATGTCGGAATTCGGCCGCACGCCCAAGATCAATCATTTGTTCGGCCGCGATCACTGGTCCAAAGCGTGGTCGGTGGCCTTGGCCGGCTGCGGCCTGCAGAAGGGAGCGGTTGTCGGCAAAACCAATGACGACGGGACGGCCGTCACCGACCGCGAAGTTGACGCGCGGCACCTGTTTCACACCTACTTTCGCGCTCTGGGCGTCGATTCGACGGCGAATTACCCCGGGTTGAATCGGCCGATCCCGATCGGCGACCCGGCGGGCGACGCCATCCAGGAGCTACTCACATGATGGCCGATCAACCCGCCAGCAGCCCGCCCGCACCCGACCCAACGCAGGTGAGGCAGGTCAAAGAACTCAAGCACGACCGTCCCCTGTTCGCCTGCCGCATCGATCACACCGGGCGGTACGCGTTCACTGGCGCGCAAGACAATCAGGTGGCGCGTTGGGAGCTCGAGAGCGACGCCAAGCTCGCGCTGGCCGGGCACGAGAGTTGGGTCCGCGGGATGGCCTTCCAGCCGGCGGGCGAGCTACTCGCCACGGGTGACTATGCGGGCAAGCTCTGCGCCTGGCGGTGGGCGGCTGATGGCGCAGCGAACCCGGTTTACCAGATTCCAGCGCACCAGGGCTGGTTGCGCGCCGTAGCGGCAAGTCCCGACGGCACGACCTTCGCCACCTGCGGTAACGACCGTTTCGTGCGGCTCTACGGCGCGACCGACGGCAAACCGCTGCGCGAACTGGCCGGCCACGAAAGCCACGTCTACAACGTCGCTTTTCATCCCAGCGGCGGCCAACTGGCAAGCTGCGACCTGAAAGGCGTCGTGAAGCACTGGGACCTCTCGTCCGGCGCGGTGGTGCGGCAACTCGACGGTTCTCTCCTCTGGAAATACGATCCGACGTTCCACGCCGATATCGGTGGCGCCCGCGGCATGGCGTTCAGTTCCGATGGCACCTGGCTTGCCTGCGCGGGCACCACGGAAGTAACCAACGCCTTCGCGGGCATCGGTAACGCCGTCGTCGTGCTCTTCGACTGGGCTACGGGCGAGCGAAAACAGGTGTTGCGCCCCAAAGACAACTTTCAAGGGGTCGCATGGTCGGTGGCTTTTCACCCGGCCGGTTTCATCGTGGCCGTTGCGGGCGGGCAACATGGCGGCGCAATGTGGTTCTTCAAGCCCGAAGAGCCGAACCCGTTCTTCACCTTCAAACTGCCCGCCGGCGCTCGCGACCTGGCGCTGCACCCCGACGGTTATCGCCTGGCCATCGCCCATTCCGACGGCGTCTTGCGGTTGTACGACATGTCGCCCAAGCCGGCCGCCTAGCTACTCGGGCGGAACCCGCTTCCCGCCGGAGTTCAGCGAAACCATAATGACTGGGCCTCCCGCGCCGAAGTCGCCAGTCGTCGGAAAGCGGTGCTTGGTTTCACGTCAACCTGGGAGCGTCGCGCACCATGATTTTGCGTAGAAGAACACGAATGACCGCGATTGCCGTCGTAGCCGTCGGGCTCGCGAGCGCCGTCGCCACGGCAGACGACGCTGCGAAAGGCGCCGCCAACAAGGTCGATACGACGCCGGAGAAGTTCGGCGTGTTGCTGAACGACCCGCGCGCGCTGGCGGGCTACAACCTGATCAACCCCGGTCGAAAGCAGACCTACTTGTTCGACAACGAAGGCCGCGTGGTGCATACCTGGACGAGCGAGTACTCCAGCGGAGCCGCGGTCTACCTGCTCGATAACGGCCACCTCTTTCGTCCCGCCGAGGCGACCAACCGCAAGCCGGGCTTTCAGGGACCGGCCGCCAGCGGCCGATTTCAGGAGTTCGACTGGGACGGCAATCTCGTCTGGGATTTTGAGTACCACAGCGACAAGCGAATGCCCCACCACGACGCGATCAAGCTCCCCAACGGCAACGCTCTGCTGATCTGCTGGGAGAGGATCGACGAAGAAGAAGCGGTCGCTCGGGGCCGTCGCCCCGAGACCGTAAAGGATTCTCATCTGCAGCCCGATTGCCTGGTTGAGATCAAGCCCACCGGCGCAACCACTGGCGAAATCGTCTGGGAATGGCGAAGCTGGGATCACCTGATCCAGGACCGCGACAGAAACAGGCCCAACTACGGCAAGGTTTCCGATCACCCCGAGCGGTTTGACGTGAACTACATTCACGGCGAGGAAGACCAGGCTTTGCCGAAGAGCGACGCGGAAAAGAAGGATGCCGACAAGGATGCCGCGTCCAAGGGCTCCCCGAACCAGCCGCCGGCGGTTCGCAAGAACCCCGACTGGATGCACGTCAACGCGGTGGCCTACAACGCCGAACTCGACCAGATCGCCCTCAGCAGTCCCCACTTTCACGAGATCTGGATCATCGACCACGGCACCACGACGGAAGAGGCCCGAGGCCACACCGGCGGCCGCTGGGGCAAAGGGGGAGATCTCCTCTACCGCTGGGGTAACCCACGGGCCTACCGCAACGGAACCGGCCTCGATCAGCGGCTCTTCTTTCAACACAACATCCAATGGATCCCTAAGGGGGTGCCCGGCGAGGGGCATCTGCTCGTCTTCAACAACGGCGGCGGTCGCAAGCCCGACGAGTATTCCTCGGTCGACGAGTTTATTCCGCCGACCGACGAGGAGGGTAATTACATTCACCCGAAGCGCGGACCCTTTGGCCCGGAGAAGGCGCTTTGGAGCTATACCGCTCCCAACCCGACGGATTTCTTTTCGTGGTTTATTTCGGGCACCCAGCGTCTACCCAACGGCAACACGCTGGTCAACTCGGGCGCGGTCGGCGTCGTATTTGAAGTCACTCCTTGGAACGAGGTCGTTTGGAAGTTCTCCAACCCGTTTAAGCGACTTCCGCCTCCGCCACCGCCCGCGACGGCACCAACCAAGCGCTTTGAGTCGCTCGCCGGTCCTCTCCGCGATGCGCTCGGTTTGACGGCCGACCAGCGGCAAAAGCTTGAGGCGATCGACAACGAATTGATCGCGCAGCTCGACGGAATACTTTCCGCCGATGAAATCAAGAAATTCGCCGAGCCCAACCCGAGCGACGACGCCGATTTCAGCAAACAACCGGCGGGCGTGTACCTGACGGTGTTCAACAGAACTACGCCGGAGCTCACCGAGGAAAAGAGACAAAAACTGCAGGGCCTGCAGAAGGAATTCAGCCAGAAGATTGCGGAAGTCTTGAACGACGCGCAGAAAACGCTGATCGCGGACCGTAAGAAGAGACAGCTTGACGCGGCCGCTGGACGCGGCGCGCCACGCCGGCAAGGAAATACCTTGTTTCGAGCCACCCGATACGCTCTGAACCACCCGGCCTTTAGCGGCAGAACGCTGGAACCCGGCAGGACCTTGGTGGAGATCGAAGAGGAATTCGACAGGCAGAAACCCCAAGCAGACGCTTCGGTGCGGTGACCTGGTTTTTGCTCGCATGGAGGGTGGGGCGTGGGTAGGATGTTGTGCGGCTCACGGTCTGCCCGATTCCGTCTCGCCCAAAGGGTCTCACGCCATGAAACATCGCTCTTGGATCGTCGTGCTGTCTTTGCTGTTCTTCGCTGTTGCGGCCGTTTGGCCTGCCGCCGCCGCGTCGGGGGACGATTTCTTTTTCCATGACGGTGACCGCGTCGTCATGGTGGGCGACAGCATTACCGAGCAACACCTTTACAGCAACTACGTTGAGATGTGGACCGTCAGCCGGTTTCCGAAGTGGAACGTCACGTTCCGCAACGTCGGCATCGGCGGCGACCGTTCGACGGGGGGCAATAGCCGCTTCAAACGCGACGTGTTGGTCCACAAGCCGACCGCCATAACGGTTGATTTCGGCATGAACGACGGCAACTACCGGGCCTTCGACGAAACGGGCTTCATGACCTACATGGGCGGCCTGCAAGGGATGGCCGATCAGGCCAAGGCGGCCAGCATCCGCGTGGCCTGGCTTACGCCCAGCCCGGTTGAAAAGGCCGAAGACGGACCGGCGATCGAGGGCTACAACCAGACGCTGGAAAAATACTCCGAAGGTGTCAAGAAAATTGCCGCCGACAACGGCGGCCTGTTCGTCGACCAGTTCCATCCGTTCGTGGCCGCCATCGACAAGGCCAGAAACGCCAGCCACGACAACCGCATCGGTAAGGGCGACGCGGTTCACCCCGGTCCGCCGGGACAGGCCGTCATGGCATGGGCCATTTTGAAGGGCCTTAACTTCCCCCGGCTCGTCTCACGCGTCGAGATCGACGCCGGCCAGCCGAAGGTCGTCGCCAGCGAGAAGTGCCGCGTCAGCGAACTGGCGGCCGAGAACGGCGGGCTCACCTTCGAGCGGGCTGACGAGGCCCTCCCTTTCTTTCCGATCGAGGCCGAGTCCATCAACGAGTGGGTGCCGGTGCGCGAGGAGCTGAATCAGTACGGCCTGAAGGTTACCGGCCTTAAACCGGGCAAGTACGAACTGCGGCTGAGCGGCACGAAGGTAGCCGACTACACGGCCGACGAGTTGGCTGGCGGAGTGAATCTGAGCAAGGCCGTTTTGGCCGCGGGACCGATTGCCGAGCAGGTCAACTCCGTCTGGACCGCCGTGAAAGCCAAGAACTCGTACTACCACGACCGCGTCTTCCGCGGCATCGTCCTGGCATTCGTTTCCATTCCCGACTTCCTCAACGTGAAACTCGAACCGGCCGAGATCGAAGCCAGACGGCAATCCGCCATCACCGAGCGAATGACCAAGCTTCCCGAACTTGACGAGGCAATTCGGCAAGCGCTGGCGCCGCGGGCTCACCGGGTCGAGCTCGTGCCGAAAGCAGGCTAGACTTCGCGCTGTATCCGGGAGCGGATACAGTCACGCGGTCGATTCTGCGTGCTTACTTGGCTAGCCCGGCGCCGCAGCTCGCGACGCATCGTAGGCCCGCGTCACGGCCGCTTCCAGGTCGGCAAAAGAGCAGGGCTTGACGAGATAATCGAAGGCGCCGCGGCCACGCGCGTGGGCGATCGTTTCTTCATCGCCGTGACCGCTGAGCAAAATCACGCGAAGCTGCGGATGTCGATCCAGCAGCCGGAGCATCAACTCGACGCCGTCCTGTCCCGGCAACGACCGGTCGACCACCGCCACGTGAAAAGCCCCTTGGCTGGCCGCCTCCATGGCCGACTGGGGATCAATCGCGCTGGCCACGAACAACCCGCGCCGCTTAAAACGCCGGTCGAGAATCTCCAAAAACTCCTCGTCGTCGTCCACCAACAACAGCGAACAGCCCGGTTCCATAAGAACAGATCAAGCGCATTCGGCGAAATAGGGGGACTGGCCTTGTCGCGCGTCTTCCGTCTCTCGCCCCAGCCGCTCTCTGACCTCCTCGCGGTGGATAGGCACTTCCAATGGGGCCACGCAGCCCAGTTTGACAACATTCCCTCGGACTTCCAAGACCGTCACCACGATATTGGGACCGATCATGAGCCGTTCGCCCGCTTTGCGACTGAGTACCAGCATCGTTACGTTCCTTCGCTAATCTGAGGGTCGGGGGAAACCAGGCCAACTCGTTCGCCTTGATGATGCCCCTCCCTTGGACGAATCGGGTGGCGTTCCTCGCAAACGGGAACGCGTGTCACAAGATTCGCCAGGGGACAACAGGCGCGAAGAGCCGATCGCACCGATCGACTCGCATGGCGGCAACGCCGAAAAAAAAACCCCGCCTGTGCTCACGTTACACAGTGGGGCATCTTCAGCCTGTCAGCGACACGCCCTTACACGAGCATGCCGCACATCGCCACGATGATAGGTGCGTGCGAACCGGTTGTCAAGCTCACACCTAGATAAATCCGCCAAACGCTTTCTTTTCTCGGCCCTTCCTCGGATGCCGGCCGGCGCGTCCGGCTGTTGCGCTCTTGTTACATGGCCCGGCTCGCCAAAACCAAGACTCGTAGGGCAGCCAAGGATTAGAATCCGGGCTGACGCGAGAAGCTGATGAAACTTTTTTGGTTGCTGCCGCGTCAAATAGTAGCCCGGCATCCGCTTCATCGGCGGCCGGTGCGAGCTTGTGGTCACTTCGTCAGCGGTTCTAGCCGCCATCGCCGCTCAGTTGTTCCGGAATTCCAGAGGTTAGGCCAGGTCAGAGGAGTTGAGCCATGAAACGCACGCTACTTGTCATTTTCGCCGGGCTAACCTGGGCCACGCCCATCTTCTCGGCGGATAAACCTGAGACCAAGCCGGAGCGATCGCAGATCGAGCCGGCCGAGCCGAACGTGCCCCCAAGCATCCGCTCGCTGTTGGAAGATCGCAAATATGCGGAAGCGGCCGTGGCGATTGACAAGGCCGCTGGTGAGAAGGAAGCGAACCACCCGTGGTTAGCCTATCTCAAAGCACGTGCTCTTTACCTGGCCGGCCGCTACGACGACTCGGTAACGGCCTACAAGGAGGCCGAGCAACGCTTCCCGGATAGCCGCTGGCAGCGCAGGTATCGTTTCGGCCGCGCACTGGCCCTGGCGCGTAAGGGAGATTTCCTGGCCGCCGAGCAAATCTACCGCGCGGAGGCTGAACACCTGCTCTCCGCCGATCGCAAGCAGGAATTGGCCGACATCTATTTGCAGTTTGCGGACGGCTACTTCAAACCGGCCGACGAGCAGCAGAAGCCCGACTACAACAAGGCCCTCGAATTCTACAACAAGGCCTTGGAGATCGGGCCGAAGCCGGAGAAACGCGACGCAGTCGAACTGCGCGTGGCCCGCTGCTACCAGGAATTGGGCAATCTCCAGGAAGCGGCCCAGCGCTACCTCCAATTCGCCAAGAACCATCCCGCCAGCCCGCTCGACCTGGAAGCCCGTTACCTTCTGGGGGAAGTGCAACTCGCGATCGGCCAGCGCGAAGAGGCCCGCCGCACCTGGCAGGACCTCCTCGCCGCCTATGCCGACAACGCCAGCCCACGCATCGCCGAGGTGATGTTTGGTCTCTCGCAGACCTATGGTTTGCCGGCCCCCTCGTCAACCGAAGACCTGGACCTGGGGGTGGCCTCCCTGGAGACGTTCCTGAAAAGATTCCCGGAGCACAAGCTAGCCGGCCAGGCGTACCTGCGCATCGCCAACGGGTACGTTCACTGCGGTCGTTATGACGACGCCGTGAAAACCCTCAAAAACTTTCTTGCGGACGAGCGTTACGCCGGCCGCGAGGAGTTGGCCGAAGCTCGCGTCCTGCTCGGGCGGTCTTACCAGCTTCAGAAGAAGTTCGACTTGGCCCTGGCCACTTGGCGCGAGTATCTGGCGAAACACCCCGCGCATTCGGCCTGGAGCGACGTGCAGCGATCGATCATCGACACCGAGTTTCTGGAAGGGGCTGAAGCGGCCAAGGCCAAACGCTACGACGAGGCCCGCAAACTGTGGCAGGAGTTTCTGGTCAAATATCCCCTCGATCCCCGCGCCCCGCGCACGCTCGTCGAGTTCGGCCGCATGAAGTTTCTGGAAAAAGACTACGACGCGGCCATCGCCGAATGGCGGCGCGTCGTCAGCAAGTATCCCAACACCGAAGAATCGTCGCAGGCCCAGTACCTGGTGGCCCTGACCATCGAAGAGAAGCAAGGCAAGCTGGAAGATGCCCTCAAGGAATATCAGAAGGTCACCTGGGGGAACTACGCCGCCAAGGCGCAACAGCGCGTCGCCCGCCTCACGGCCAAGGAGATGACGGTCGCCACCGAACGCGTCTTCCGCAGCGACGAAACGCCCAAGATCAAGCTCACGAGCCGCAACATCGAGTCGGTTACCGTCCGGGCCTACACGGTCGACCTGGAGACTTATTTTCGCAAGATGCACCTCGCCAGCGGCGTCGAAGGGCTCGACATCGCGCTGATCGACCCTGATAAGACTTTCGACTTCGACGTTCCCAAGTACGCCCAGTATCAGCAACTTTCCAGTGACGTAGAAATACCGATCGACGACATTGCTGCACTAGAAGGGAAATCGGCGGGCGTCATGGCCGTCACCGTCAGCAGCAAGACGCTCGAAGCGACGACGCTGGTCATCCAGAGCGACCTGGACGTCATCGTCAAGAGCTCACGCGACGAAATCTTCGTCTTTGCCGAAAACCTTCGCACGGGCAAACCGTGGCCTAAAGCGCGGTTGCTCCTGTCCAACGGCCAGCAGGTGTTTGCCGAGGCCGAGACGGCCGACGACGGCGTGTTCCAGAAGTCGTATGACGAATTGAAATCGGCCGGCGACGTGCGCGTCTTCGCGGTGGCCGACGGCAGCGTCGCCTCCAACGCCGTGGGGTTGGAAGGGGTGGGTGTCTCGGCCGGTTTGACCGCGCGGGGTTACCTTTACACCGACCGCCCCGCCTACCGTGCCGGTCAGATCGTCCACGTCCGCGGCGTGGTGCGCAACGTGACCGACGACCGCTTCACGATTGACGAGGGCAAGAAATACCATTTGGAGGTTTTTGACGGACGCAGCCGGCTCATCCGTCAAGATGAGGTCACGCTCGGCAAGTTCGGCAGCTTCCACGCCCACTTTGTGCTCCCGGAGACAAGCGTGGTGGGCGATTACCGGATTCAAATTCGCGACGATGACGGTCAGAACTACCAGGGTGGCTTCCGCGTTCACGAGTACCGTCTGGAGCCGGTGCGCCTGGCGGTCGACGCCGAGCGGAAGGTCCTCTATCGGGGCGAAGAGATCACCGGCAAGATCACGGCGAAGTTTTATTACGGGGCCCCGCTGGCCGACCGCGAGATCCGCTACCAACTCGCCAGCGGCCGTATCTACACAGGCACGACCGACGAAAAAGGGGAGTTGGAGTTCACGCTGCCCACGCGCGAATACCGCGAATCGCAAACGCTGCCGCTGGTGGTCACGCTGGCCGAGCGGAACCTGCAAACAAGCGTCAACTTCTATCTGGCTACGCAGGGTTTCTCGATTGGTCTGAGCACGGTGCGCAGAGTCTTTGTGGCAGGTGAGACCTTTGAGGTTTCGCTGAACACACGCGACGCCGAGGGCAAGCCGATCGGCGAGAAGCTCGCCCTGCACGTGCTCAAGCGGACGAACGTCGAGGGGAAAGTCGGCGAGACTGAAGTCGAAGAGCACGAACTCACGACCGACAAGGAGGGGAAGGCGCGGTTCACTTTACGACTGGAAGAAGGCGGGCAGTACGTACTGCGGGCGGAAGGAAAAGACCGGTTCGACAACCCGATTTCCGGCACGTCGCTGGTGCAGATCTCCGACGACAGCGATCGCGTGCGGCTGCGCATTCTGGCCGACCGGCACACGTACAAGGTCGGCGACAAAGCGACGGTGCAGTTGCACTGGCGTGAGGCGCCCGCCCTGGCGCTCGTCACATTCCAAGGGGGGAAGATTCTGGATTACAAGCTCGTGCAACTCAAGACGGGAGCCAACGAACTGGCCATTCCGATGACGACCTTGTTGGCGCCGAATTTTGATCTGGCCGTCTCGGTTATGACCGACGCCCGCGAAGCGAAAGAGGAGGACGACCCGGAAAAGTTGGACGAGACCAAACGGCTCCGGCTGCGGTTCCACGAGGCGTCGAGTCCTTTCGCGGTCGAGCGTGAGTTGCGCGTGACAATCGAAACGAAGCCCAAGGCCGGCGACACCGCCCAGCCGGGCGACGACGTAGAAGTGACGATCACGGCGACCGATCCGCAGGGCAAACCGGTCGAGGCCGAGTTGAGCCTGGCGATGATCGAGCAGGCTTTATGGGAGATGTTCGGTTCGAACGTTTCGCCTATTGCGGAGTTCTTCCGCGGTCAGCCGCGTGCGTCGGCGATGCGGACCGCGTCGAGTGTGACGTTCGCCTATTACCCGGCGACTCGGCCAATCGACCCGCAACTGCTGGCCGAAAAGGACCGGCGCGAAGTGGAGGCGATGCAGGAGGAGTGGCGCGCGCAGTTGAGTGTCGCTATGGCGGGACAGTTCGAGCGAGACCGTAGTGGAAAGGCGGTGAAGCGGGGGATCATGGAGGAAAGCGTAGGGCGCTCCGACATGATCGTTCAAGAGGCAGAGGGCCAGGATCTCGCCCCCGAAGGCCCTTTAGGCGAATGGAAAGACGCTGGCGTCCCGACTTCGGAGTCACTCGATTCATTTATGGGGCGCTATGGGGAGTCGGCGCGACTTGCGGATAACCGGTCAGCGGAAGCCGACTGGGCTCAAGCGCGTCACCCACGCGGCGCGGTCATTGCTGAGTCCGCCATGCCATTTGACGACGTCGAACCCTATAGCTGGATGGCCGTTGGCGGAGCCGCAGGTCCGGCATCGGGGCGACGACACAATAGGTTTGGCGGTGGCTTTGGAGGCCGAATGGAAGCCGGCTTGGGAATGAAACAATTAGGGGATGTGGCGTTCGGCCTTGCCGAGGCAAAGGCAGCGGACAGCAAAACTCCAGCACAGAGTTTTGCGTATTTCGCTGCACCTAGCGCCGGTGCGTTGCTGAACATGAACGGCAATGGCCAACTCAACCCCACGGTTCTCTTCTCCGACGGCACCCAGAATAACGTCCAACTCGGCGTGCAGTTGGCCGACGCCGATGCCAAGAAGCTGGCGGAAGAACTGAACGAAGCCGGGGCCGTGTTGCTGCCCCCTCAGGGCTCGCAAGAGACAGCTTACTGGAATCCGGCAGTCGTCACCGACAAAGAGGGCAGGGCAATGATCACGATCACGCTTCCCCAGCGAGCTACGGCTTGGAAGCTGCTCGCCAACGGGATGACGGTGGACACTCTGGCCGGTGACGCCGAAGCCGAGCTAGTCGTCAAAAAAGATCTTTTCGGCGAGTTAAAACTGCCGCTGGCATTCGCCGACGGCGATCGGGCCGAGATCCAGACGACGATTCACAACGACGTCGCCACAGAGGGAAAAATCGAAGTCACGCTCAGAACCACCATCGGCGATAAATCGTTCGAAGAAAAAAAGACGATCGACGCCGGCAAAGGGATCCACGATGTTCCGTTCAAAGTCGACCTGAAACTCCCTCTCCCTCCGGGAGAGGGCCGGGGTGAGGGGGGTGTGAACCAGCAGAAGCCCGGCAATGCAAAGCCCGGCGATGAGAAAGCCAATGACACAAAGCCGAACGGAAATGGCAAACCCGAGGGCAAGGCAAGCCCCCCTCACCCTAACCCTCTCCCGAAGGGAGAGGGGATGGATGTGGTGGAGATCGAGCTGACAGTCGTGGCCGGCGATCGGCGCGACGTCGCCAAACGCAGCGTGCCCATCCGACCGTATGGCATGCCGGTCTTCGCGGCGGCAAGCGGCTCAGCCACGAGCGACACCACGGCTTTCGTGGAGCCGCCCGAGGGGATGACGCTCGAATCGCCCAGACTGGAAGTGATCATCGGGCCCAACGTAGAGCAGAGCCTGCTCGACGCGCTCCTCGCTCCCGCACCACTCTGCCAACTCGGGGCGTTGCGCTTTTCTTCCGGGCTCGACACGTCGACCAGCGATCTGATGGCGGCCGTCGGCCTCCAAAAACTCATCGGCGTGACGCGTCAGGCCGGCACACCGCAGTCTGAAGCGCTCGACGCCCGCGTACGTTCGTCGCTGAGCCTGCTCGTCTCGTCGCAGAACGACGACGGCGGGTGGAGTTGGACCGGCCGCACCGGCCAGAGCAACCGCTACACGTCGGCGCGGGTCGTGTGGGCGCTCAGCCTCGCAAAAGGCGCTGGCTATAAGGTTTCCGACGATATCTTCGAGAAGGCGATCGGCTACGTGCAAAGCCAGATCGCCAACACGGCCGAGACTGACTACGACAGCAAGTCGGTGCTGCTGGCGGCGCTGGCGTCCGCCGGCCGGGGCGATTTCACGCTGGCAAACCGGCTCTATCGCAACCGCCCCTCGCTTTCGACCGGGGCGCTCGTCTACCTGTCGCTGGCCCTGGCCGAGATGGACCGCCAGCCGATGGCCCACGACCTGTTCGAGCTGCTGGCGAAACGCAAGCTCGACGGCACGTCCGAAGAGCTAAACACGCGAGCCCTGCTCGCCTGGAACGGCTCATCGGCCGAACTGCGGGCCCTTTATCTCGTTGCGCTCCAGAAAGCCGAACCGGAGAGCACGAAAATTAAGGAGCAGGTCGACTGGCTGTTGGCTCACCGATCGGGCCATCGCTGGTCGCCCGACAAGGCGACGGGTCCCGCCGTGCTGGCGCTCGGCCGCTGGTTCGCCAGAACGCGCTTTGACGCCGAGCACTACGAGCTGACGCTCGTGGTCAACGGTTTTGAGGTGAAGAAGCTCGACGTCACGCCCCAGGCCAAGACCCAAACCGTAGAAATCCCGGCCGGCCTGCTCAAGAAGGACAAGCAGCGGATCCAGTTCCAGTTGGCCGGTCGCGGCCAATACACCTATCAGTGCCTGTTGAGCGGCTTCGTGCCGGCCGACAAGCTCAGGAGCACAACCAAGAACTGGGTGGTCCAACGCTACTACGAGCCGGCCCCGCGCGAGCTCGACGGCCAGGTGATCCCACGCGGCTTCGACGTCGTGCAGGGGTCTTTCACAATGTTTCGCAATCCGCTCACCCAGTTGCCGGTCGGCCAGCGCGGGCACGTCGAAATCCGTCTCTCTCGCGCCAACCTGCGAGCCGACACGGCCGACGAGAAGGTGGAGTACCTGGTCGTCACCGAGCCGCTGCCGGCCGGGGTCACGGTCATCGAGCAATCGATTACCGGCCCGTTTGAGAGGTTCGAGCTTACGCCCGGCGAGATTACCTTCTTCGTCGGCGCCCAGAGATTCTTCGGACCGATCGAGTTCGACGTCCACGGCTACCTGCCGGGCGAGTATCGGGCCGGGCCGACGGCCGTGCGCAACGCCTATCGGCCCGATCAGCTCGCCGTGGCTGACGCGAGGAAGCTCACGGTACTGCCGGTCGGCGGGCGTAGCCAGGACGAGTATCGCCTTTCGCCGCGCGAGTTGTTCGAGTTCGGCAAGCGGTACTTTGAGAAGCGAGAGTGGCAGGCGGCTGCCGCGAACCTGACCGAATTGATGAACAAGTGGCAGGTGCAACCGCAGTTCTATCAGGAAGCGGCCCGCATGCTTCTCGACGTCTACCTCGAGCTGGGCGTCGACCCCGAGATCGTCCGCTGGTTCGAACTGAACAAGGAGAAATGGCCCGACGTGGAACTGCCGTTCGAGAAGATCGTGCGGGTGGGGGCGGCCTACGACAAGATCGGCGAGTACGAGCGGAGTTTCCTGGTCTTTCGGGCGACGATCGAAGCCAGCTTCCTGCGCGAGAGTAACGTCGCGGGGTTCCTGGAGAGTCAGGGCGAGTTCTTGCGAAGCGTGGCCGTCATGGGCCGGCTGCTGGCCGAGTACCCGCCTGAGCCCTACGCCGCCGCGGCCCAGTATGCGCTGGCGCAACGGGTGTACGCCTATGCTCCGCAGGCGGCCGGCGACCAGAAGCTGCGGGAAAAGAAGATCACGCGCTTCGACCTTGTCGACCATGCCGTGACGATGCTGGACGGCTTCTTAACCGCCTATCCTGAAGACCCCGCGGCCGACCAGGCGAGTTTCTCGCTGGCCAACGCGCTGCTCGAGCTCAAGGCCTACCGCCAGGCGGTCGAGCGCTGTCAGCGATTCGCCGAGCGGTATCCCGCGAGCGATTACCTCGACAGCTTCTGGTATATCGTCGGTTACAGCTACTTCGCCCTGGGCGAACACGAAAAGGCCCTGGAAATGTGCCGCAAGGTTGCCGACGCCAGGCACGTCGACCGCCAGACGGGGCGCGAGGAAGAAAGCCGCAACAAATGGCAGGCGATTTACATCCTGGCGCAGGTCTATAACAGCCTGGGCCAGGCGGCTGAAGCGATCAAGGAATACACGCGCGTCGAAGAGCGATTTGCCGACGCGCGACGGGCGATCGAGTATTTTACCCGCAAGGCGATCGAGCTGGCGGAAGTCAGCACGTTCGAGCCGGGCCAAAAGGTCGAGGTGGAGCTGAAGTTCCGCAACGTGGCCCGCTGCGACGTGCGGGTCTACAAGATCGACCTGATGAAGTTCAGCCTGCTGAAACGAAACCTGTCGCACATCACCGACATCAACCTGGCCGGCATCCGCCCCTATCATGAGGCGACGATCGAACTAGGCGACGGCAAAGACTATCGCGACCGCGAACGAAAGCTGCCGTTGCCGCTCAAAGACGAAGGGGCCTACCTGGTCGTCGGCCGTGGCGACGACCTGCACACCAGCGGGTTGGTGCTTGTCACGCCCCTCAAGGTTGAAGTGCAGGAAGCCGCCACCTCAGGCGAGGTGCGGACCACGGTAAAAGACGTGACGAAAGACCGCTACCTGAACGAGGTCCACGTCAAAGTGATCGGCAGCCGCAACTCCGAGTTTATTTCCGGCGAGACCGACTTGCGCGGCGTGTTCGTTGCCGACGGCGTGCAGGGAACGGCGACGGTGATTGCCGAGGAGGGCGACAATCGCTACGCCTTTTTCCGCGGCCGTACCGAGCTGGGGCCACCGCCGGTGCCGGCCCAAGTGCCGGCAGGCGCCGAATCGGCTCCGACCAACGCCAAGCCGATGGCCAACGACTCCGAGCAACTTTTGCGGAACCTCCAGGAGAGCAACAGCAGCATCCAGCAGATGCAGGGCGAGAATCTCAAGAACATCTACCAGAACCCGAAGACGGGGGTGCAGTTGAAGGAGGCGTTTTGAGCACACGCCCGTTAGGACGAACCAAGATTAGTGGACGGCCTTCCCCGACCGTCAGTTTTGCGACTGGAATGTCGTGGGAAGGCCGTTCGCCGATTCTCGTACTATCGCCTCGGCGGAGATCGTGCCGATCCGGCCGGCGAGCGGATTGACGAGCCCCTTGCCGTCGGGATGCACGCGGTTGCTGAGGAAGATGACGGTGAGATCGAGCTCGGGATCGATCCATAGCGATGTTCCGGTGAAGCCGCCGTGCCCGAAGGCTCGGTCGGAGAAGTTCGAGCCCCGGTTGGACGAATAGCCCGTCCGCATGTCCCAACCGAGGGCACGCCAGCCGCCGCGAACCTTTTGCGGCGTCGTCATCTCGGCCACCGTTTCGGGTTTCAAGAGTCGCACCCCGCCAAGTTGGCCGCCGTCAAGCAGCATCTGAGCGTAAACTGCCAGCTCTTCGGCGGTGGAGAAGAGCCCGGCGTGGCCGGCCACGCCGCCCAAGGCAAATGCCCGAGGGTCGTGTACTTCCCCCTGCATCCAGCGGCCGTCGCGCTTCTCGGTGGGGGCCGCTCGGCGGCAAAGCTCCTCGGCGGGCAGATAACCCGTCTCCGCCAGACCGAGCGGCTGAAAGATGTGCTCCGCGGCGAAACGATCGAGAGCTTGCCCGGAGACCCGGCGAACCAGCTCGCCCAGCGCGATGAAACCCACGTCGGAGTAGACGAACGTTTCGCCCGGCGCGGCTCGCGGGGTGGTGGCCAGCGTCCGTTCGATCGCCTTTTCGGGCCCGTCGGCGTAGTCGTGAATGTCGTTGTCGGCGATGAGGCCGCCCTGGTGCGTCAGCAAGTGGCGGATGGTAATCGATTCTTTCCCGTTCTGGGCAAACTCCGGCAGATGTTTTGCTACCGGTTGATCGAGTGCCAGCTTTCCCTGCTCGACGAGGAGCGCGACGCTCGTGGCCGTGGCGATCGGCTTGGTGAGCGACGCCAGGTCGAAAAGGGTATCGGTCGTCATTGGGCTCTCCATCGGCTCCCGGTCGCGGTGTCCGTACGCCCGCAGGAAAACGACCTTGCCGTGTCGCGCGATCAGCACCACGCAGCCCGGCATTTTTCGGGCCGCGAGGGCCTCGTTAACGGCCTGGTCGATTTCCGCCAGCCGCTCGCCACTCATGCCGGCCTCTTCCGGTTCGGCCCGCGGCAAGCCGCCGGTGGCGGCGCGGCCGCAACAAAGCAGAACCGCCAGGAGGACAACCACGCGGATCACAGGCGGTCGGAACCGACCGTCCTGCAACCGAATGCAAACCAAGTGGTCGGTCATGGTCTGGCGAGAACTTGGGAGGAAAGATTCCGGTGGTATCTTCATAGCGTGTCGGCATTGGGCAAAACACAGTTTGCCTTGCCCCGCGCCGCGCACGCAAGCTATCTTGATTCTTTCACGTTCTGTTTCTTCCTCGACCGACCCCATGCCCGATCTCGTTCGCCAGGAGGTGGCTGCCTCGCAACTGATTGTGGTCAAGGTCGGCACGCGCATCCTCACGCGACCCGACGGCCGACTCAACGAAGAGCGCATCGCGGCGCTGGCCCACGAGATCCACCAAGCGCTCGATCTGGGGCGAAAAGTGGTGCTGGTCAGCTCCGGCGCCGTGGGGGCCGGCATGGGGGCTCTGGGGCTGGCGGAACGGCCCCGCGACCTGGCCCATCTGCAGGCGGTCGCCGCCGTCGGCCAGTGTCAGCTCGTCCAGACCTACGACCGGTCGCTGCGCGCCTTCGGCCGCCACGCCGCGCAGGTGCTGCTGATCGCCGACGACCTCGACGACCGCACGCGCTACCTGAACGTGCGGAACACGCTCCTCACGCTGCTGGAATACGGCGCCGTGCCGATCATCAACGAGAACGACACGGTGAGCGTTGACGAGTTGCAGACCACCTTCGGCGACAACGATCGCTTGGCGGCGATGGTGACCAACCTCCTGCGGGCGCCTTTGCTCGTGCTCCTTTCCGATGTCGACGGGCTGTACGACGGCGACCCGGCTTCGCCCGGAGCACGGGTGATCTCGACCGTAACGAAGCTCGACGACGCGGTGTTTGCCCTGGTGTGCGACCGGCGGACCGGATTGAGCAAGGGGGGAATGGCAAGCAAGCTGGCAGCCGCCCGCATGGCCACGCTGGCCGGCGAAAACGTGATCATCGCCAACGGCCGCGAGCCTGGGGCGCTGGGGCGCATTCTGGCCGGGGAAGTCGAAGGGACGCTGGTCCTGGCACAAGGGCAGGCAATCACCTCCTGGAAACGCTGGATCGGCTTCACGGCCCAGCCGCGCGGGGTTCTGGTTCTCGACGAGGGGGCGCGGGCCGCCATCGAGAAGCAAGGCCGCAGCTTGCTGGCGATCGGCATCGTCGAGTGCACGGGAGAGTTCAAAAAGGGGGACGTGGTAGCGGTGCGTGATGCCCACGGCGCCGAGTTCGCCCGCGGCTTGACCAACTATGCCGCAGCCGACATCCTGCGGATCAAGGGACTGAAGACGGCCGCGATCGCCGCCGCCCTGGGTCACTGTCCCTACCAGGAAGTGATCCACCGCGACAACATGGTGGTGACCACGTAACTTGGGTCGGGCCCTCTCACCTGCCCACCGGCCCCTTGCCGTTGAGGGCTTCCGAGGCCGTGACGATCGTTTCGGCGATTTCTACGAGCTTCTTGTTCTTGTTGCTGGCAAATTTTTGCAGCCGGCGAAATGCCTCCGGCTCGTCAACCCCTAAGTGCTTCATGAGCAGTCCTTTAGCCCGCTCGATCACCTTGCGGTCCGCCAGCGATTGACGCAAATCGGCCGCCTCTTTGCGCAGGGCCTCAAATTCCTGATGGCGCCGCACCGCCATGGCAATGCCGGCCTCGATCTGCGACTGCGTGGCCGGCTTCATCAGGTAGCCCAGTATGTGATTGTGCTCGGCCCGCTCGATGAGCTCGGGCCGGCAGAACGCCGTCAGAACGATGATCGGCGCCGGCGACCGCTCGTAGATGGCCATGGCCGCGTCCAGGCCATCCATGTCGGGCATCTCGATGTCGGTCATCACCAGATCAGGAGTTTCGGCGAGGCAGTGGTTGACGAGTTCCCGACCGGTCGCCCCGGCGAACACCACCTCGTGCCCCAGCCCCCTCAGCATCGCGGCGACGGTTCGGCGTATCTCGGGATCGTCATCCGCGATGGCCACCCGCAGCCGCTCCGTCCCCATGTCGGCCTCCGCCGCCAGTTCCGCCGTGGGACTTGCAATCATCGACGCACTCCCTTTCATTGAACAACTCCCAGCCCTCACCATCCGTCAGATGTGGAGGCTTGAAACAGCCCATCAAACCCTGAGTTCGCGGTGCTCATCCGACGGCAGTGGGTTACACGGAATCGTGCAATCTCACAGTCGGGCATCTGATGTGCAGCAAGGCGTATGCCGGTAAATTGCAAGATAGACGGATCGGGCAGAATACACGCAGGAAACCCGGAAGTAGGCCGATACAAATCTCGTTGAGCCCGCCAACCTTACATCGTCTCCGCGGCTGCCCTGGCGCACGGATGACCAGCGCGGCCTCTTCGTACCCAGAGGGCCAGTGATGCAGCGGTTTAGTCGAGTGCCGGTCGCCACCTACCGGCTTCAATTCACGCCGGATTTCACCTTTCAAGACGCGCGCGCCCTGGTGGGCTATCTCGACGAGTTAGGCATCACCGACGCTTACGCCTCCCCCTTGTTCCGCGCCTGCCGTTCCAGCACCCACGGCTACGACGTCGTCGATCATGGCGTGATCAGCCCCGATTTTGGCACGGAGGACGACTTCCTTCAGTTTGCGGCGGAGCTCAAAAGCCACAACATGGGCCTGCTGATGGACGTCGTCCCCAATCACATGGGTATCGACGACCCGAACAACCGCCTCTGGCAAGACGTGCTGGAAAACGGTCCTGCGTCCCCCTACGCCTGGTTCTTCGATATCGACTGGAACCCGCCCAAGGAGGAACTCAAGAACAAGGTGTTGCTGCCGTTTCTGGGCGACCAGTTCGGCCGAGCGCTGGAAAGCCAGCAGCTCAAGCTTCGGTGTGAGGGAGGAACTTTTTACCTCGAGTATTACGACCGGCGGTTTCCGCTTTCGCTGCACACCTGGCCGCGGGTGCTGGAACTCGTGCAGCAACACGCCGTCGGACAGCTTGAGCCCGACGACCCACACTGGCTCGAACTGGAAAGCATCATCATCTCGCTGCGAAATCTACCCGCCCTTTCTGAGACCGATCCGGAGAAGATTCACCAACGCCAGCTCGAGCGGGAGGTCGCCCCGCGGCGAATCGCCTCGTTGATCGCCGCTTCGCCGGCGATCAAAAGGGCCATCGATCAGGCGGTCAAGGACTTCAACGGGGTGCTCGGCGAACCGAGCAGTTTCGACCGTCTGGAGCAGCTTCTCGCCGAGCAGGCCTACCGCCTGGCTTACTGGCGGGTGGCGGCCGACGAAATCAACTACCGGCGTTTCTTCGACGTCAAGGAGCTGGCGGCCATCCACGTTGAGCTCCCCGCCGTGTTCCGCACGGTCCACGAACTCGTCTTTCGCTTCCTGAAAGAGGGACAAGTCACCGGCCTGCGCATCGACCACCCCGACGGCTTGTTCGACCCGGAGCGGTACTTTGCCAGCCTGCAAGACGAGTATTGCCAGATGGTCGGCTGCGAGGCGCCCAGCCCGGGCGACGACCGGCCGCGGCCCGCCGAGTTGCCGCTCTATGTTGTCGCCGAAAAAATCCTGGGGCACGACGAATCGTTGCCGCGCACCTGGGCGGCGATGGGAACGACCGGCTACGACTTTTTGAACCTGGTGAACGGCGTCTTCGTCGACGGCCGAAACGCCGGCCTGATGCGCGGCCAGTACGTCCGCTTCACGGGTCAGAACCGCCGCTTTCGTGACGTGGCTTATGAAAGCAAGAAGGTGATTCTTGAGTGGTCGATGTCAAGCGAACTGCACGTGCTGGCCCGCCGCCTCGATCGCATTTCCGAAAGTCACCGGTACTCGCGCGACTTCACCTTCGCCACACTCCACAACGCCTTGATGGAAACGATCGCCTGCTTTCCGGTCTACCGTACGTATATCCGGCTGGGGAGCGAGCCCTTGCGCGACGAAGACCGCCGCCGCATCACCTCGGCCCTGCGCATCGCCAAACGGCGAAACCCCGAAATCGACGCCTCGGTTTTCGACTTCCTCGGCTCGGTACTATTGCTGGAACACCCGCCTCACCTCAGCGAGGCGCAGCGCGACGAGCGGCGCGAGTTCGTGCTGCGTTTTCAGCAACTCAGCGGGCCGGTCACCGCCAAGGGGATCGAAGATACGGCCTTCTATCGCGATTACCCGCTGCTGTCGCTCGACGACGTGGGGGGCGATCCCGAGCATTTTGGCACGCCCCTCGAACTCTTCCATCGCCGCAACCGCGAACGTCTGGAAGCGTGGCCGCACACCATGCTTGCCACCAGCACCCACGACACGAAGAAGAGCGAAGACGTTCGGGCGCGTATCAACCTGCTCTCGGAATGTCCCAACGAATGGGAACAGGCGGTCCTGCGATGGCACGCGATGAACGCGCGGCACAAGACCGAGGTCGACGGCGTCGGGGCGCCCATCGAGAACGAAGAGTATCTCCTCTATCAGACACTCATCGGCACCTGGCCCCTGGAGTTGGAACCGGATTGGCAGACGTTCGTCGATCGGATCAGGCAGTACATGTCGAAAGCGATGAAGGAGGCGAAAGCCAACACAAGCTGGACGAACCCGTCGGAGGACTGGGAAGCCGCGGTCGACCGCTTTGTGTCCGCCATACTCGACCGGCAGACGTCGCGAGAGTTCCTGGACGATTTTGAGCGCTTTCACGCCCCGCTGGCCGCGGCCGGCATGCACAACTCTCTCGCCCAAGTGCTGCTCAAGATGTTCTCGCCGGGAATGCCCGACTTCTACCAGGGGACCGAGCTGTGGGATTTCAGCCTCGTTGATCCCGACAACCGCCGACCGGTCGATTTCGGCCTCCGCCGCGGGCTCCTGGCGGAGCTGAAATCGCAAGGCGAAAGCGATCTGGTCCGCCTGTCACAGTCCCTCATGGAGAACTGGCGAGACGGCCGGATCAAGCTTTACGTCACCTACCGTGGCTTGAACTTTCGCCGGCGCCACGCGGAGTTGTTCAAGTTCGGCGATTACGTCCCGCTGGAGACGTCGGGACCGGCGGCGGAGCACGTCTGCGCCTTCGCGCGAGTTCGCGAGGGACGGGCGGCTGTGATCGTCGCACCGCGTCTGGTGCTGGGACTGCAAGCGGCCGGCCGGCCGATCTGGCACGCCGACGTCTGGAAGGGGACCGTGGTCGCCCTTCCAGAGGCAGCGCGCGAGTGGCAAAACCTGTTTACCGGCGAGCGCTTGGCGGGCTCGCAAAGAGAACTGCCGGTCGCGTCGCTTCTGGGCAATTGCCCGGTGGCGCTTCTTTTTGCAGGCCACGAAGGGCTTGTTTGACGGGGGAACGAGCGGGCGAGAACGCTCCGGTTGCCTATCCGGCGCAAGCGGTGACCGTTGGGGGGACGGCGCCGAGTGCCGGCCCGAGAGCACAATTCGGCCCGGTTGGCGGGTCCAACCTGGCGGTCGCCGTTGGCTCCCGGCCAAGTTAAACGATGATGCAGGTCAAAGAGTGCAAACCGCCCTTCCATCCGCGCCCCTGAGAACGATAGGATCCACTCCCAGCGAGGGCCGCGTTCAACATACTTTTTGCACTTTGAGGTCGCGTCATGGCCGATGAAATTGACTATCAGATCTTCGGTTCCGAAATGCAGTACGTCGAGGTCACCCTCGACCCGGACGAAGTCGTGATTGCCGAGCCGGGCATGATGATGTACATGACCCCCGGCATCCAGATGGAGACCGTCTTTGGCGATCCGTCGGCCAAGTCGGGCGGTTTCTGGAGCAAGGTGGCTGCCGCGGGCAAGCGAGCCCTCACCGGCGAGTCGGTTTTTATCACCACGTTCCGCAACGGCGCGGCGCGGCGCGAGCACGTCGCCTTCGCCGCTCCCTACCCGGGCAAAATCCTGCCGATGCACCTCGATGAGTTGGGCGGCGAACTGATCTGCCAGAAGGACTCTTTCGTCTGCGCCGCCCGCGGCATCCAGATCGGCGTCGCGTTCCAGAAACGAATCGGCGTCGGACTTTTCGGGGGCGAAGGTTTTATCATGCAGCGGCTGACCGGGGACGGCGTGGCGCTTGTCCACGCCGGCGGCACCATGATGCATCGCGAACTGGCCCCCGGCGAAACACTTAAACTGGATACCGGCTGCCTGGTGGCGATGACCAGCGGAATCGACTACGACATCCAGTTCGTGGGCGGAATCAAGAACACGCTTTTCGGAGGCGAGGGGCTGTTCTTCGCCACGCTCACCGGTCCGGGCCAGGTCTGGTGCCAGTCGCTCCCCTTCTCGCGTCTGGCGGGCCGCGTGCTTGCCAACGCTCCTCAGCGGGGCGGCAGCCGCGAAGAAGGCTCGCTGCTGGGCGGTCTGGGGCGGCTGATCGACGGCGACAACGAGTGACCATCGATGGCCCGACGAAGGCAAAGAGCGCTCGCGGCACTGGCGGTGTTCGCCTGCACTTTGCTCGCTTTGCCAATCGTGGTGGGACGAGTGCTGGGCGAGCCGCGAGCCGAAGCGCTCGAAGCGAAATGGCGTGACTTCGAAAACGGCGCCGACGAGTACGACGTCGTTTTCATCGGCACGAGCCACGTGCAGCGGCACGTCGATCCTCGCCGGGTCGACGAGGTGCTGACCGCGCGCGGCATCATCGCCAGGTCGTACAACTTCGGGTTGCCGAAGATGAGCATCCTGGAGGGGCTCGAGCTCGTAGAACGGCTCGAGCGCCGGCGGCCGCGCCGGCTGAAGTTCGTGGTGATCGAGCCGACCCTTTATCTCTACGACACCGACAACTGGGCGAGCGATCGTGCCATCGCCGGCCACGACTGGCGAAACACGGCGCTCGCAATCCGCCTCACCTGGAGCAGCGAAGCCCGGCGGCAAGCCGGTTTCTGGGGAAAAGTCGCCTCGATCCGGCCTCACGTTCTCAGTTTTTTGTGCCGCTACTTCAATCTCGGCCGAGGCTGGTTGGTCTTCTCGCAGGCAAAAGAATCGCCAGAGCGTGAGGGAAGTGCGGACGTGCCCGTATCGGATTCGCGCGGCTTTGCCGCGCTGCCGAACGTCCCGCCCCCGGCCGGCGGCGAACTGGGGGAGTGGCAGCGTCGTTTTCTCCGGTTTCTCGAGATCGAGCCCGACTGGAAGGGACGCGGTCTCAGCGTCGCGGAGATCGCCTACTTCGACTGGCTCCTCGAACGTATCCGGCAGACGGGGGCCCAACCCGTGTTTCTGCTAGGTCCAAAGGTCAAGCGCGACTCGCACACAGCAGCGGTGTTGTCGACCCACGGTGAGCGATACGGCAAGGTGCCGCTGTTGAATCACCTTCGTGGCCACGGTGAGGATGACCTCTACCAGCTTTGCTACTGGCACGACTTCGACCATCTGAATGCCGACGGCGCGACGCTGTTCTCTTGCCGTCTTGGCGCCGATATCAGCCGGCTGTTTCGCGGCATTGTGAGTCGGTGAGGTGACCTACACCACCGGTTCCCAGCCGGGACGGTACTCGCGCGACCAAAGGCCGACTTGCTCGTCGTCGCCGACGATCTGCTTGGCTTGCGGGTCGAACGTCACGGTGCGGCCGGTGCGGTAGGCGATGTTTCCCAGGTGACAGAGCGCCGTGCTCTTCACTCCTTCCTCGATCTCGGCATTGGGGCGCTGGCCCTCTCGGATACAGGTCAAGAAGTTGCCGATGTGACTGGCGTCGTCGGTGCGGACGTCGCCTTCAGCCATTTGCTTGCCCGCCATGTCGTAGACCTTGTAGTTGCCATTCGTGAAGACGAGCGAACCTTCCTCGCCGTAGAACACGACGCCGAATGCTTCGCCTTCGAAGCCACGGCGGCTCCAGGTGCGGTGCTCCCAGTTGATCGCCTTGTCGCCGAAGTTCAACGTGACAATCTGCGTGTCGGGCGTCTCCTGGTCGTCGTCGAAGTGAAACCGGCCCCCGCCGCAGACGACGCTCTGCGGGTAGTCGACCTGGAGTCCCCAACGGCAGACATCGAGGGCGTGGATGCCGTTGTTCCCCAATTCCCCCGTTCCCCAGTGCCAGAACCAGTGCCAGTTGTAGTGAATCAGGTTATCGCGATAGGGACGCACCGGCGCTGGGCCTTGCCAGAGATCATAGTCGAGCCAGGCGGGCGGGTCGGCCAGCTTGCCTTGACCGATGCTCGGCCGCGTGCTGTTGATCCAGCCGCGCGCCAAAAGCACGCGGCCGAGTTCTCCTTTGTGTACGCGCTGGACCGCTTCAATCATGCCCGCCGAACTGCGGCGCTGCGTGCCGAGTTGCACGACGCGCTGGTGCGTCCGCGCCGCGGCGACCATCAGTTCGCCTTCGCGGCCATTGTGGCAGGCCGGCTTTTCGACGTAGACGTGCTTGCCGTGGGTGCAGCCGAGAATCGTCGCCGGAGCGTGCCAGTGGTCGGGGGTGGCGATCACAATGGCGTCCACGGCGCGATCGTCGAGCACCCGGCGAAAATCCTTCACCCCCACGGGCGTAGCCGATTGCTGCTTGCCGACGGCCTCAAGCCCCTTGGCGATCGCCCGCTCGTCGACGTCGCAAATATATGCCACGCTGCAGTTCGGTTGTGCGGCAAATCCGGCGGCCAGAGCTTGGCCACGCCCGTTCGTTCCGATGATCGCGACGACAAGTCGGTCGTTCGCCGATTTCGTCGTTTCGGCGGCTGATGTTTCGCTCCACACGGCCATTGCGGCGCCGGCCGCCGCGGCCTGTCCCAAAAACTTCCGACGACTCGACGGCTTGGACATGGCAAACACCTCCTGGAGGTTAAATGGCGATCAAAAGCGTTTATGGAAGAGTGAATTTGAGGGCAAAACGCCGGATCCTCGCTTACTCTCGGTCGTGGTGATGAACGCTGCCCTGCGAGTGGGTTGCATGAGGGGCATGTCCGGCGTGGTCGACGTACGCTCCGATGCCCGCCAACACGATGCCGGCAATCAGGGCAACCGATAGCAGCACGCGATCGTGCGAGTGAAACTGCAGTTCGGGCAACAGATCGCTGGTGGCGATGCACAAGAAGGTGCCCGCGGAGAACGCGAGCACCGAGGCCGTGATGTGCCAGTCGCCCCCCGCCATCCGGTCTGCAGCCACGTCGTAAAGAATCGCGCCCAGCGGCACCGCGAGCGCGTAGAGGAAATTCACCAGGTGCCGCTGACCGGCCGGCCGGCCCGCGACGGCCATCAGCGTGCCCAGAGTCAGCGAGTCAAACGGCTTGTGCAGCAGAATGGCCAGGAACACGACCGAGCCGGGCCAGACACCCACCTCCGGTTCGGCTTGCATACTGGCCCCCAGCGCCATGCCGTCGAGCGCGCTGTGCACGACGAGTCCCGCCAGAGCGGCGCCCCACGTCAGACGCCGCGGTTGTTCCGGGGGGTGGTGATGGTGGTGTGAGTCGCCTTCATGATGCTCGTGGTCGCAGTCCCCGCCGTCCTCGTCGGGAGCATCGTGGTGGTGAAAATGAAACACGCGCTCCACGAAAAACATGAACAGAAATCCGCCCAGCAGCCAGCAGGCTGGCACGAAGCTCTCGCCGTCCCAGGCCTCGATCGCGTGCGGCAGCATGTTCAGCACTCCGACGCTGAGCATGGCGCCCCCCACAAAGCTCATGGCCATCTGCAAACGAAAGTGCGTCAGCCGGAAGCAATGAGGCAGGATGCCGCCCAGCAGCGAGAAGCCCACGATCGAGGCGCAATAAATAACCAACAACGCCGGTTGCGACATGGCTGACAGCTTACAGGCTCTCGACCGTCACCGCCATGACTACCGGGGCGGTGTGGTCGGGCCCCTTCACCAATTCGACCCGCTCGATCGACTCACGACGCTCGGGGTGAATGGCGAAGTAGCGAATCTGCTGGTTGCGCAGCATAAAGGCGAGCTTCGATTTGGGCACCTCGAAGCGGCCGATGTAATCGGCAAAGTGCTCTCCGTTTCGCAAGGGATGGTCTTCGGTCTGGCCGTCGGCGTAGCGAAGCCGCACGATCATCGACACGCTTCCGCCCTTGAGCTCGCCCTGGGCTCCCCAGCCGCTGACGCCGCTTAAGAAATGGATCGCCTTGGCAGGACCGTTACAGACCAAGCTGACCGACTTGGGCATGGCCGGCGGGAAGGCGCCCGTGGGCCCATACAGCATGACGGCGTTGGGCACGCGGTCGCCTTGCGGATCGATCAGTTGAAATGGCACCCCCTCGAACGTCTTGGGCGACCAATCGGGGAAGATCAACCGCTCGACGGCGGCTTCCTTGCTGTAGAACATGCCTTGCGTGGTGACGATCGTTGCCGCACGGGAAAGATCGAGCGGCGTGAATTGTCCCCGCTTGGTCAGGAACTCCAGCAGATTGACGATCGAGTCGGGCGGAACCTGCTTCTCGAACCCTTCGGGCATGAGCGACTTCGTCGACGCCACGAGCTCGTCGATGTTCTCGCGCAGGATCGGATGCCGCTTGGCTTCGGCATCGACCAGCTCGATCGAAGTCTTGGTCTCGCCCGCGAGCAGGCCGGTCAGGATGCGGCCGTCGTCGGTGCTGACCGTATAGACGCGATAATTCCCCTCGACGTTGCGGCTGGGATCGATGATATGCGTGAGCAACTCGGCCTTGGGATGAACGGCCATGCCCGTCAGATCGGGGCCGATTTTGTTCCCCTCGCCGCTGTGCATGTGACACTTCGCACACTGCTGCTTGAAAACCTCCTTGCCGGCAGCGGCATCTCCCGACTTGCGGGCCAGCGGCATCAACTCGTCCAGCACCTTCTGGCGGTCGGGGCTAGGGAGCCCCGCGTCGCGAGAGAGAATCTCCTTGGCCCGCCTGGCGATATTCCGGTTGGGATGCGCGGCGAGCGCCTGCTTCTGATCGAGGCTCAGGTCGGCCAGCCGTACCTTCCCCTCTGCAAGCCCGTCCAGAAACAGGCCGGTCAAAGTCGAACGGCCAAGCAGCACGCGGACAGCCGCTTTTTTGGCCGAGGGCGTGAGAACGGCGAACTTTTCGACCAGCACCGTGCCCACCTCGTCGGACTCGCTGGCGGCCAGGGCGTCGATGATGCCGGCCGCCACATCGGGCGACGTGCGCGGCGATACGACCATTTCGATCAAAGGCTCGATCACCTGGCTTTCGCTGCCGCGGAACTCGACAAGCTGTCGGGCGGCAGCAACGCGCTCGTTGTCGGCTTGTTTATCATCGCTCAAAGTTGCCGTCAGCGACTGCACGATTTCGTCTCCGTACCGCTTGAACTTTTCGCTCCCCCAGGCCGTGACAAGACGCACGAGCTGGCTTTGCGAACCGGCAGAAAGGCGCGGCAGGAGTTTTACGAGCGCCGTCTCGGACTCGTCACCCAGGGTGACGGCCTTGCCCTTGGGCCACCCTTTCGCGACGCCGGCCACAATGGTTTCGGCCAACCGCGGGTCGGCGTTTTCCAGGGCGGCGAGCATCGCACCAACCGTGTCCACCGGCCCGCCGCGGGCATAGTGCTCCGACACAATCGCCACGACGGCCAGATATTTGGCGGTCCCCTCTCCGTCCGGGAGCCGGCTCTGGCGGGGAGTTCCGCCCGTTTCGGCGGTCTCTCCGCCGCTCGATGCTTTACGATCCACCTTCGCGCCGGCCTGCTCCTCGCCGCCTCCAACTGCCGTCAAAAACGCCACATCGTTCTTCGCTGCCGCGGCGGTAACTGCGTCAGGCAGCCATTTGTCGAAAATGGTCTCGGGCCGGGCAAGTGTGGCGGCGATCGCGCGTCCTGCCTCGACGGCAGCCGGCGCATCCGCGAGCACCAACAGGGACGCCAGCCTGACCTGTGCGTCGCTGTCGGCCAGCAAGCCGGCCTCGATCAGGGCGGCCACAGAATCGCTCGTCGGCGGCAGCACGGCGACGGCATTTCGCCTCACTCCGGCCGACGGATGTCGAAGCGCCTCGATCACCGCTCGCTGCGCGTCGGAACTTGCGTCTTGCAACGCCCCCAGGCCCTTCAGGGTCCAAAGAGCATGGTTGGCAGCCGTGTTCAGGCCGATTTCGTCGACGTTGGTGTCTCGGACCAGATCGATCAGCAGAGGCACCACATCTTTGCCGCCTCGCTCGACAAGCAGCCGCTGCGCGTGCTTTCGCCAGAACATGTTCTTGTGCCGCAGGGTCTCGACGAGCTCCGCGGGCGTCGCGCCGGCAAGCGAAAACGGTTGCGGTGCCGCCGCGGCCTTATAAACGACTCGGTAGATGCGGCCGTGGCGCTTGTCGCGCACGTCGGTTTCGTAGGCCCCTCCCTTGCCCGTCTTAAAGCCTGCCGGCGTCGGATTGTGCTGCACGATGTAGTTGTACCAGTCGATGACCCACACATGACCGTCGGGGCCGACCTCGGCCATGATGGGCGCCGTCCACTCGTCGTCGCTTCCCAGAAGGTTGAACGGATTGGTCGAGTGATAGTCGGCGCCGTCGGCGGTGATCGCAAACGTGCCGACCAGATGCCCCGTGCCGTCGGTGACGAATGCAGCTCGGTTCCAATAAGCCTGCGGGTATTCGCGCGCGGTGTACAGTGCGTGTCCGGCGGCCGCCGTGTAGCCGCCGTGCTGATCTACCTGCCGGATTTTTTCGGTGGGGGCATGGAAGAGGAACGTGTCGGCGATGCCGCCCAATTGACCGGCCGACCAGCCGCGCACGCTCTCGTAGTAACGGTTGGCAATTGGCAGGTATTCGCTCGGATTACGGTTCGCCGTCGAACCGAAGACGATTCCCTCTTCGCTGAAACCGAGGCCCCAGGTGTTGTTGTTTGTGGAACGCAGGAACTCGAGTTTCGAGCCGTCGGGCAGAAACCGATAAAAGCCCTGGCCGAAACGGTGGCGTTCGCCTCCGACCGTGCTGTTGAAACCCGCATAGCCCACCATGCCATAGACCCAGTTATCGAGGCCATATTGCAGATTGCTCGGTCCGGCGTGCGTGTCTTGGGTGTTCCAGCCGCTGAACAGCACCTTACGCACGTCGGCCTTGTCGTCGCCGTCGGTGTCTTGCAGAAAGAGCGTATCGGGCGCCTGCATGACGATGACGCCCCCGTTGGCAAACGTCAGGCTGGTGGGAATACTCAGCTTGTCAGCAAAAACGGTGAACTTGTCGGCTCGACCGTCGCCGTCGGTGTCTTCGCAGATCTTGATGCGGTCGCGGCCCTGGCCGGCGGGTTGCAATTCGTTGGGATAGTCATAAGTCTCGGCGATCCAAAGCCGTCCCCGCTCGTCCCAGTTCATCGTCACCGGTTTGACGATATCGGGCTCGGCGGCGAAGAGACTGGCTTCAAACCCCACCGGCGTGATCAGGTGTTTCATCGACTCAGCCGGCTCGAGCGGCTTCTGCATCTTCGTCAGCGGATCGGCGAGCGTCCCCCATTTCTCGCTGGGGGGATAGAATGGGATCTTCGCCTCGACGTACTCGAACGGCTCGAGGTCGCTACGGTGCGGCGGCTCTTCCGGCACCTCGGCCAAAAGCGGTGGATACGGCCCAACTTCGGCCGGCTCACGACCCACGGCCCAGCGGATACCGCGCTCGACCAGGTTCTGGAATCCGGCGTGCCCCCAGGTCCGCTGGTCGTGTCCCCAGGCGGTGTAGAAGACCCGTCCCTTGCCGTGTGTGCGAATCCAGGTCCACGGTTCTCTTCCCTCGGCATCGACCCGATAGGAAAGGACCGTGCGATCCTTTTCATTGTGCATCTGGTGGACGTAGCTTTCGTCCCAGCTTTCAAACCCGTCGTAGCCGTTCATCAGGGGATGATCCGGTCGGGCGATCGTTTCAGCGAACACGCCTGTGCCATGGCGCTGAAACTGCGCGCCAATCAGCTCGACGATTTCCGGCGAGTTGCGGAAGCAGTAAGAGGCGCAGTGCAGGGGGACGAAACCGTGTCCTGACGCCACGTAGTCGAGCAAGGCTCTTTCCTGGTCGGGCTCGATGCGGTCGATGTTGGCATAGAGCAGGACTGCGTCGTACTTGGCCAGGGTCCGCGGATTTAGGTCGCCGACGTTCTCGGTGTAGGTCACGTCGATGCCACGGCGCGCCAGCACCGGCCGAATCTGGCGAAACCGGTCGGCGGGCCGGTGATGCCCCTGATCACCCAGGAACAAGACCCCAATTCGGCCCGATTCGGCGGCCGGCGCCAAACTCGCAGAGCCAAGGGAGACGAGGTAGACCAAGCAAAGCAAGGCAGAGCGGCGTTTCATTGAGCGCACTCCAGTGGAATCAAATGCAACCGATTATAACTCGCCGCCACGGGCAGCGCCACTCAGACGGCTCGCCTCAAGCGGGCCAGAAAACGACGCTCAAGAAAGCGTGAACTCCGGCAGGCGGACGATCTCGCCTCCTTTCAGGGCCGACTGATGGGCACAGATCCCGACACACGTCCAGTTGGCCGATTGCACGCCATTCGGATACGGGTCGCGGTCTTCGGCCAGCGCCGACAGAAACTCGTGGGCCAGATGCGGATGCGAGCCGCCGTGGCCGGCTCCCTGGACGAACGACAGGTGCTGGTGCTCGCCCGCATCGTACACACCGCCGGTCGTGAAGGGGCGAATCGGCTCGGGCAAGAGATGGGCGTAGTCGGGTACTTTCACGCGCTGGGGGATCTCCGGCTCCGGTTTCTTAGCCGTGTGGATCACCGGCTCCTCTCCCTCGATAAGCGGCCATTCGAACGCCTTCTTCGTCCCGTAGACGTCGAAGCTCTCGCGGTATTGCCGGGCCGTGTCGAACAGTGAGCGGTAAATCCGCGCGGTCAGGTCGCTATTGCGAAACTTGATGTGCGTGGTTTCGACCGCGAAGGGCGAATTGTACTTGGCGATGAGTTCCTGCCGGATCGTCCCGGATCCGAAGCACGAAACGTACTCAGCCTCGGCGCGCGTCAGCGCCAGGCATGGCCCAACGCAGTGAGTCGCGTAGTGCATGGGAGGCAAACCGGGCCAGTAATTGGGCCAGCCGTCCATGTCCTGCTGGTGGCTCGCCTGCAAGAACTGAATCTTGCCGAGCTCTCCTTTGTCGTACAGTTCTTTGACGAACAGAAACTCGCGAGCGTAAACCACGGTTTCGGCCATCATGTACTTGAGGCCAGTCTGCTTGACGAGCTTGACGATCTGTTCACATTCCTCGATTGAAGTCGCCATAGGGACGGTCGACATCACGTGCTTGCCCGCCTTCAAGGCGGCAATGGCCTGCGGCGCGTGATCGGGGATGGGCGTGTTGATATGCACGAAGTCGACTTCGGGATCGGCCAGGACGTCTTCATATCGTGTGAATCGTTTCTCGATCCCGAAGGCGTCCCCCACCTCCTTCAGCTTTTTCCCTGTTCGCTGGCAGATGGCGTACATCCGGGCGTGGGGATGCCGTTGATAGATGGGAATGAACTCGGCGCCAAAGCCGAGGCCGATGATGGCGACGTTGAATCGATCTTTCTTCATGGCGCTTTCCTGTTTGGAGTCGCTCGGTGGGCCCGCTATGCGGTCGTAATGCGATGGTGTGCACCACGATATACGCTAGAAGGCCACTTGGGGAGTACCCGCGGAGCCGGACGGGCGAGGTATCGAAGCGACACATTCAGGGCCGCAGTCAGGGGCTGTAGCGGGATGGAAGGGGCCGGCAAATCGGGTCGGCGCAAGGCAGCTCACCAGCCTGGGGATCTGGCGGTCCGAACATCGGCGAGGGCAGCCCGGAGGGCTTTTGTGCGGACGGTCTAGCTTGACTCGCGATTTGGAGGGCCTAAGAATGCAATTGTTGTCCCGCCCCGCCCGCCAGCCTGAGGTCGCAAATGTTACGTCTGCCACGAGTTGCGGTGGGCACCATTCAACACGGAATATCCAGCCAGCCGACGTGCTGGGCGTTGATGGAGGCTTTTGCCCGCCGCGGCCGGCAGGTTCAACACTTTCGATCGCGAAGTTGCTTCTGCCCGCGCAACGGCGCTCTGGCAATCACGGGCGTCAGCTCGCGTCACCTCGATTCGTGGCTGATGAGCAAGGCGACGTCTCGGGAGGTCTTCGTTCACGGCTGCGCGGGACGTGATCTGGCGGTCATCGAAGGTCATTTCAATTCGCCGGAGGCGGCGCCCTCCAAGGGGAGTTCGCTCGACACGCTTTGCGACTGGCTCGACGTGCCGCGCCTGATCGTGCTCGACGTTTCGACCTTGGACGACTGTCGCCTGCCCGAACGCCCGGCGCAGATCGACGGCCTTTTGCTCGATCGAGTCCCCTCACAGTCCGAGGCATTTCGGCTGCAGACGTCGTTGGAATCTTTATGGGAGGTGCCGGTTCTCGCCGCCTTGGGTGAAGTGCCGAGTTTGCGGGCCGCCATCTCACGCCTCGCCTGCGGCGCCATTCCGCCCGCGGAGCTTTGCCGGGAACTGGGAGACGAGTTCTTGCGCTTAGGACGGCTCGACCTGATCGACGCCCTGGCGGCTCGCCGCGACATGCCGCCGCCTCCCGTGTCGATTTTCGCCCGCCGCGATCGCCGTGCCCGGCCCCGCCAGATCACGGTCGCCGTGGCGTACGATCCGGCCTTCAACTGCTACTTTCCCGATACGCTCGACCTGCTGGAACTGGAAGGCGCCAATGTGGTCGATTTTTCCCCGCTGCGCGACGAGATACTTCCGGAGGCCGACGTGGTCTACCTCGGTTGCGGCCATCCCGAAATGTACGCCGAGGCGCTGAGCGGCAACCACTGCATGCTGCTGGCGCTACGAAACCATGTCCGCAGCGGCGGCCGCGTGTATGCGGAGGGGGGCGGGCTGGCCTATCTCTGCCAGCGGTTGGAAACACCGGGCGGCACCATGGTGCCGATGGTCGGCGCGTTGTCCGCGGTGGCGCGTCTGAATCGACAGATGGCCGCACCGGTGCCGATCGAGGGGCGGCTTCGCGGCCAGAACTGGTTGGCCCCGGCCGGTACCCGATTGCGCGGCTACCTCAACGGCCATTGGGTGCTGGAGCCGGTCGGACCGATGCACAGCTTCTTGGCAGGCCCCGGGCATGAGCTCGATCTGGTAGGCCAATATCAGGTGATCGGCAGCCGCCTACACCTGAACTTCGCGGCCCAATCGGAGTTTCTGCACGGCTTTTTGAGCCCCCGCGAGTGCTCGCTGGCCCCCTCCCCGACGTGACGACTTTCCTCCCTCTCCCCGCGGGGGCTTTGCACAAAAACCCTCCCCTGCACAAAAAGTCGGGCGACTGCACAAAAAGTCATGAAGGAGATGGCTGAGCTTCGCCGGGATATTCGTGCTTCAGAATCTCGTCAATCAGTTGGCTCGTGAGGGTGCCAGAAGGCGGTGGCGTTCCTTGCGTTCTGGTCACCGTCTGGTAAAGCCGAACCACGGCTATGCTGTTCGTCACGGCCAATTGTTCTAGCTGTGCTCTCCGATCATCACGAGACACCATGATTCTCTCCAAGATCTCCTGATTGAGTTGGTCGCAAGTTCCTGCTCAAGTCCGACTACGTGCGTTTCGTTTTTTTGCGGGCAGCTCTCTTGCGACGAGCTTTCGGTTCTTCTGGCCACAAGTGGGCGGCAATGGTAGCGTCCAGAAGGTCCTTGAGAAACGTTGCTGCCTCCTGCCTGTTGCAGGCGAAGAACGGCCTTTCCTTGCCGTCGAATTTGTCGGGCTGGCTAATCGTGACGACCACTTCGCCGCAGTCATGTCGTGCCCCAATAGCGCATTCAGTCCAATTACTCCTATCCTCACCCCGAAGACTAATCGTCGGCATGTGATTGTCGCCAGCATGGCGCTCCATGATCCGCCTTGATCCAGATGCCAATTAGACAGCGCCAGAGCGGCTGGGCAAGCGGTTTCGCCGGGCTACCGTCTTGACTGGCGAGCGAGCGCGGGTCTAATGGATCGCATCCATAAGGTTCCTGACCCTGACCCAAAGTCCGGCGTCGAAGCCGCGTTTGTTTCCCCCATTGGATAGTCGTTCGTCCCAGACATTCTGCCCCGTCTGGAACTCGCGAGCGTGCAGGGATGGTGGAAATGGCAGACACGCGGGGCTGTCAACCCCGTAGCGGTAAAGCGCTGTACGGGTTCAAGTCCCGTTCCCTGCATCTTTTCTTGACTTTTGCCGATAAATGGCAATAATACAGGAGCTTTACCGCTACGGGGGTTAGCCCCCGGCTTTTTGAGTCGGCCGCCGATGACAAGGCGGCCATTTTTTTGCGCCTAGAGCCAGTCAAGCCCATCCGAGTCCGCACCCAAGGCCCCAACCATCACCGGCTCCGGCTGCGGCTCCTCCTCTCTCCAGAACGTCGCGCTGATGCCAAGCTCGTATGTCTCTTGGATCAGAACGCAGATGTTGTGGCAAACGATCTTGGCCAAGACTTCGTTGACCATCGCCACGTCGCTCTTGCTGCGAACGTGGTCCCGGAATTTGGCCTTTATCATCGAGAAGGTTGACTCGGCGTTGCTCCTCTTGTGGTAATGGCTCAAAAACCTGTCTCGTTCCATGTGGAAGAAATGAAACATCTTGGCCCACAGGCCACCCCCTGCGCCCGTGTGAATGCTCTTGAATGCGATATAGGGCGTGGCCCCAACCTCTTCGATGACGGCGTAGTTTTTTAGGCTCCCATAAGCCTTGTCTCCTGAAATCTCGCGCGGCTTGAAGTTCTTGGCGGTCGCGCGGGCGAGCGGTGGGAGCAACGGCGAGTCTTGCGCGTCCTTGCCGCGAATCTCGACCGCCGTAACGATGTTCGTTCTGACGCCGCACATCAGATGCACCTTGACCCACTCGTGCTGCTGACGGGGCACGCCGTACTTGTGGTCAAACCAACGGATGAACCGGGACGTACTGAAGCCTGAAGAGTCCACGGCGAAGTCTTGCTCGATCGCCTTGAGCGGCAACGACGATTCCGTAATCATGGCCCGCAGAATCGGCGTGACGGCTGGGTTCTCTAGGTAATTGAAAATCGAATTGAAGTGCGGAACCTTGCTGATGTAGCCTCGCCCTTGGGCGTCGCGTAGGTCGGTCATAAATCGCCGACCGGAGAAGGTGCTGTAGATTTTGAAGCAGGCGCACCACAAGGCATCTCTGAGGGAGAGGCGCGGACGGCCGTTCTTCGTCTCAGTCGGCTCGTCGATGCCTTGGCAAAGTTGGTGGAGTAGATCAAGAAACTTCTCTTTTTCGTGGGTCTGCGCTTGGTTGTACGCTCGCCAGTCTTGCGGGTAAGTCTTGCGGACGGTCGTTTTCGTGAGCGTCACGCTCTCCGTGACGACTTCCGATCCGTCCTCGAATAGCTCCCGTTGGCGCACGATCTTAACCGCGAAGATGTGTTTGCATTCAACCCCGCGAGTCTGGTGGTCTGGGCAATCACACGTCGCCTGTTCGCCGTCAACACGAACGGTGTATCGCCCCTTACCCGATTGGGAGGGTACGGACCACGCGCCGTTTTTGTTCGTTACTTTGCAGTGGGTTGCAATCGCCAATCCCCGTTGCTCGCGCTCGGTCATTTGTGTCCTCTCGCGTTCTTACTCTGTTAGTATATTATCAACTAAGTAAGTTTCCGTCAACGGTCGGGCACCAAGTTTTTCTTGACTGGTAGATACCGCGCCAGTAATATACCGGCTATGGCGAAGATCAAGCTAACGGTCGACGGCTACCGTTGCGAACGGTGTGGTCACGAATGGGCACCGCGCACGGAAGGCGAGCCGAAGGTGTGCCCGCACTGCAAAAGCCCCTACTGGAGCACGCCGCGAAAGCGCCCTGCCAAGAAGGGCAAGACTTGAACGCACGAGCGCCATCTAAGATTTCCGGTTCCGCGCCGCCCGTGCGACATTGAGGCAACTGGCGAGACTGACCATGCCGTGTCAGCATTCCCACAAGCCGGAGTTTTGGCATAAAATATTGCATGTACGCCAAGCCGATGGCCCATAGAAAGGTTGCCCAAGTGACCAGCGCAGAATATCAAAGCCATATCTGGAATCTTGTTCGCACGTGCTCAATCAACCAACGTTATCACCAGCGACTTGAATGGTGGTGGAAGATCGCTGATCGAACTGCGAAAATTCTGGTTGCTGTCGTTGCGGTTGCTGCCCTTGTCGTGACGTTGTTGGATGAGGAGTGGAAGCCCACTGAATTGTGGCTGGCCGGCATCGCGGCGGTTCTGGCTATAGTGCTTAACGTTCTCCCGTTTGGAGAATACGAAAAAGAACACGGGGAGTTCTTTCGCGCATGGAGTGACATCCGGATCGACACGGAGACGCTGTGCCTGAAAACGTGCGAAGAACCGGTCTCCGGACACATGCTAGAGCGACTTTCGGAATGCGCGCCAAAGAGCACACCCTAGACGCCAAAGAGCCAGCACCGTGGCGATGGCTCCTAAGGACGTGCCAAGAAGACGACAACGAAAGCATCTGGGGGCCGGGAATCCGCACGCCAGAGCGGGTAGCTCAAGAAAGAGAATCCAGGGCTGCCAAGGCTAGGGCCGCTGTGGTGGCGGCTCAATAGGATGCACAGGCCGGTGTGGATGACTTGGGGACGGCGGATATGTCTTGGGAATCGGCTGATCCGACCTTCTCTCTGGAGGCTGGCTCGGCGGTGGCGGCTGAACGGGCCGGGATGGTCTAGCAGGTTCTTTGCCCATCTGGTTGACTCCTTCTGCGGGCTATTGCCTGCCCAGTGCCCACAGGGGAGTCAGTGCCAGTGCGACACTGGGCAGGCCAGCCGGTAGCTACTCCAGCCGTCCCGTTGCGGAGCATTGTAGCGGCTTCATTCCCTCGATACCACGCCCCTGGGTGCTGCCAAGTAGTCCTAGTGGTTTTTGGCGGTTCATCGTCCGCTAGCCCGTTTCTTTTGGTGCCGTCGTGGTCGTGGTAGATAGGGAGGTATGTGGGCTGGGCAGTCCCATGCCAAGCCGCTCGCAGATTCTGCTCTGTCGGCTTGGCCCATAACCGTAGAGGCATCGAAAATGAATATCTCGGACCGCGACGTTCTGATTGGAATCCTGAACGCCGTTTGCGCCATTGGCGAGAAACTGACCGGCAAGAAAATGGTCGTCACTGTCACGGACGCGGACGGCAACTCAGTGGCCTGCGCACACGCCGATAAGGTGTCGTGGGTCAGCCTGGAGGGGGCGTAACAACTTCCCGTTGACTCGCAGGAATCGCCTCATACGCTTGCCTGACTGCGCCCCTGGCTTGGTGCCAGCCAGATACCGCTTGCGCGATTTGTTCTCCCGTTGGCCACGCGCGGGCGTCGATTGACGGCGTATGAGGACTTAGGGCTAGCTCTGGAGGGAATCCGACTCCCGGTGGTGCATTGCTTACGCAGAGCCGTTTCCAATCTCCGAGCTTGCTTGAACCATCTCGAATCGTAGACACCAGCCTCTGTACCTTGTTGGCAGCCGCCTCTAGCTCTGTAATGGCCTTCTGGTACGCTTCGATTTGCGCCGACATTGCTGCTCCTTCGCGTAGGGGGAGATGTGATAGCAAGCGGCAGTATACCGGCGCAGTGGCGTCTCGCAATCACGCGGGAGACTTTTTGTGCAGAAGCCCGTCCTGCACAAAAACCTCCCGATTTTCAGGGGTTATTGTGCAAAGCCCCCCGCGGGAGAGGGCCGGGGTAAGGGCGGTTCGAAACATAGCCGGTTAACGACCCCAACCGCCTCCGCCCGAACCTCGAAGGGAAGCCCGTTCACATGAACCGGCCCTTCACGTTCTCTCGTCCAAGCACGATGAACGCGTAGATGCTTAGAGCCGTTCCTAGCGGCACGTTGATCAGGTGCAAAACGGAAAACGCCAGTATCAGCCATCGCCGCCGGTGCGACTCAATCAGACGGCCGAAGTAAACCAGCACGCCCGCATGCACCAGGCACAGCGCGCCCCACGAAATGCCGATCGCGAGGGAAAAAACCGCCGCCAGGTACGCTTCGTCGATCTCGCCGGCAGGTTGATGGGCCGCATCCGCCCCCGCCCATAGGAAAGGAACGGCGATGAGCGTACAAAGCGCCGTGACGATCGCCAGCAAGTAGTGCAGCCTGGCTAGCAACCGCAGTTCCGCCTCGTCGTGGTCGTCCATGCACGGCAGGGTAGCCCTCCAGGCGAGGCCCTGTCAAATCGGCTTTTGCATTGGGTCGACTCTGGACGAAGCCGATCTTTCGAGACAAAAATTGAGCCTCCTAAGATCGAGCACGCCGCGTGCTCGTCGACGGTCCCAGGCCAGAATAGAGGCACCTCGATGATTGCCGTTCGCTCCCTCCGATATGCCGCACTTCTGTGCGGTCTTTGCGTCTCGCCGTGTCTGGCGGCAGACCAACCGAAGTTCGCCCCCCTCTTGCAGTCCGCGGTCGACAAGCACACCCTGGCGGGCGCCGTGCTGCTTGTCGCCGACAAAGACCACACGCTCGCCCTGGAGACGGTTGGCTACGCCGACGTCGCGGCGCAAGAGCCGATGCGGGCCGACAGCCTCTTCTGGATCGCCTCGCAGTCGAAGCCGATCACGGCCACGGCGCTGATGATGCTCGTCGACGAGGGCAAAGTAAAGCTCGACGACCCGGTCGAAAACTACCTGCCTGAATTCAAAGGGATATGGCTGGCCGCCGAACGAGATGCCGAGCACGTTCTGCTCAAGAAACCGAGCCACCCGATTACCGTCCGCAACCTGCTCAGTCACACCAGCGGCCTGCCGTTCAAGTCCGAGTTGGAGGAACCGACGCTCGACCTGTTTCCGCTTGAGGCGCGTGTGCGCAGCTACGCGATGACCCCGCTCGACTTCGACCCCGACAGCAGCTATCGCTACTCCAACGCCGGCATCAATACGGCGGGGAGGATCATCGAGGTTGTCAGCGGCATGTCCTACGAGGATTTTCTCGACAAACGGCTCTTCGAACCGCTGGGTATGAAGGACACAACGTTCTGGCCGAACGAAGAGCAGTTGAGCCGTCTTGCCAAGAGTTACAAGCCGACCGCCGCGAACGACGGTCTGGAGGAAATCACAATCGGGCAACTCAAGTATCCGCTCGACGACCGGCGGCGCCAGCCGATGCCGGCCGGCGGACTTTTTTCGACGGCCCGCGATGTGGCCCGTTTTTGCCAGATGGTGCTGGCCGGCGGAGTTTTCGAGGGGAAGCGGTATCTGTCTGAAGAGGCCGTGCGAGAAATGACGAAACGGCAGACGCCGCAAACGGTCAAGGAAAGCTACGGCCTGGGCTGGGGGACGGGGGACGGCGCGTTCGGTCACGGCGGCGCTTTCGCCACCAACATGTCGATCGATTCCGGACGCGGCTTGATTACCATCTACATGGTGCAGCACGCCGGTCCGCCCGAAGTGGGCCAGTTGTACGGCGTCTTCGTCAAAGCTGCGCAGGAGGCCTTCGCGAAATAACGGCGTGCGCCGCGACGGCCATTTGGATCGGAGGGGGTGAAAGCGTCCTGCCCGATTCGACTGGACGCCCGCCTGGCCGCGTGCCACAACGGTTGGATGGACGCTACGGCACTCACCAGCGCGCTGAAGCACGAAGCCCGGCGGCTCGGCTTCGCCCTAGGCGGAGCGTGCCCGGCCGTGACGCCTCAAGGAATCCATCATTTCCATGGTTGGCTTGACGCTGGCTACGCGGGCGAGATGACCTACCTGGTCGAGCGGCGACACGCATACGAGCATCCGCATCACGTGCTCGACGGCGTGCGTAGCCTGCTTATGCTGGCTATGCCCTACCGCACGTCCGAACCGACCCTTGGCGGAGCCTGTCAGGGCCGAGTTTCGCGCTACGCCTGGGGAGAGGACTATCACGACCTGATCCACGATCGACTCGGCCGTCTTGCTGACTGGCTGAAAAGGCACGTGCCGAGCTGCAAAGTGCGCGGCGTCGTCGATACTGCGCCGTTGCTCGAGCGAGAGTTCGCCCAGCTTGCCGGACTCGGCTGGGTCGGCAAGAACACGCTGCTCCTGAATCGTCAGCTCGGAAGCTGGTTCTTTCTGGCCGCATTGCTGACGGACGTTGAACTGGCCTACGACCCGCCGCATGAGGCCGACCACTGCGGCACCTGCCGGGCATGCCTCGACGCCTGTCCGACGCAGGCCTTTGCCGGCCCTTATGTGCTCGACAGCCGGCGCTGCATCAGCTACCTGACGATCGAATTGCGCTCGATGATCGCAGCCGATCTGCGGCTCGGCATAGGCGACTGGCTGTTTGGCTGCGACATCTGTCAGGACGTCTGTCCCTGGAACCGTTTTGCGCCGATCAGTAACGAAAGAGAGCTCTTTCCGGCCGCCGACACCAATCCGCTCGAGCTGCCGGGACTGTTTGATATGGACGACGAGGCGTTTCGCCAGCGGTTTCGCCGCACGCCGCTCTGGCGGCCGAAGCGGCGGGGCCTTTTGCGCAACGCCGCCCTGGTGCTCGGCAACAAGCGGCCGCCAGAGGGGATCGGCGCGCTGATTCGAGGCCTGGCCGACGGGGAGCCTCTGGTGCGCGGCGCCTGCGCCTGGGCCCTCTCGCAATACGGCGGCGAAGCGGCTCGCGAGGCCGTGCAGGCTCGTCTGGCCGCGGAGACCGACGCCGAGGTTCGGCGCGAACTCAATCGGAAGTGATTTTTCGATTCCTCGCGAATCGAAGTGGCGCCTTGCCAAGCCGTCAGCCTCGCCGATGTCCGAGCAATTCCAGCACCTGCCCAAGGAAGCGCTCGACTTGCTCGCCGATGCCCGGCTGGTCGCTCTCACGGTTGCCGGCCACGTTCAAAATGCGAACATCGTGGTTCTTAAGCCAACCGGCCACATGCGACGGCTGAAACGACCCGATTGGATCGACGGAAAGGCAAGGCTTGACATACGTTTGGCAGGACTTCATCGTCGCATCGGCTCCCGAAGTGGTCATCTCGCCAAACCAGATGGTGGCGTCGGAGTCGCGCACATTTTGCTCCGTTCGCAAAGGGTAACTCTCGGTCGTCATCGGCACCGCGCCGAATCTCTGAGCGAACTGGGGCCGGGGACCGTCTTCGGTCAAAAACCCGCAAGGCATCGACCCCCCCGTCGCGATGCCGAAGGTGCCGGCCGTCCGCCAGGCCGCCTGGTCGGCCCCCGTCTGGCCTCCGGTGATGATCCGGATGAGCATGGTCTAATCCAAGATGTCTAAATCTTAAGCTGAAACGGATATTGGCACAGAATTCCTGCACGGTATAGTTGAAAAATGGTTGACTAGTCCAATCCAACTACCGTGTGAGAATCACCGACATGACCGGCGCCAGATTGGTTGCATGTTGCGTTTCTCTGCTCGGTAGTGTCGTTGCGATCACCGGCTTGATAACGGGCTTGGACCATCGGGGCAGCTGCGCGCGGTTTCAATGCTTTTCCGCCGCTGAATTGCCCCTCGACGTGGCGATTGATGCGCCTGTCCGTTCCGAGTCGTCCTCGACCGCCTCGGTGTCGTCTCCCGCGGTCCCCGCCGATGATTATGCCGGCGACGAGCCGGACGAACCTGTCGGCGATCGCCTTGCCATGTGGCTTTGTGACAATGGCGGCGTCCAGAAGCAGCTTGGGCTTTTCATCTCGCCCGGCAACACCCGTTGGTCGGCGCTCGTCGTTAATCCGTCAGCTAGCCTGCCGACCGACGACGACATTCCGTCGGCCCTTTCTTTGAGCTCGCTGCACATTCGCCTGCAGATCTGAGCCGGCTCCACGAGGCGTTGCCGTCGGTGGGCGGTTCGTGCGGCGTCGCTTCGCTCGCTTCTTTGTGTCGGCCTTGCTGAAGTTTGTGTTTCGATCGGATGTGGTAGGCTCGTATAGCCAGCCGCGCGCACCTCAAGAAAAGCCACGAAAATGTCACGTGTTCCCCATATCCATCACCGTCTGATTACGCTCGTCCTGGTTACGGGACTCGTAATCGCAGCCGTCCTCGCCTACCCAAGATTGGTGAGTATTGTAAAGCCGCCCGAAGCGGTCCGGCACAGTCACGGAAGCGTATTGTTTACGCTGAAGGGGGAGGAGACGATCCAGGTCTCGCCCGAAGCGGTCGTCGCCATCGGGTTGAAATTCGTCGAGGTCGGCCACGCCGCGGCTCCGGAACCGTTGCGGCTGCCGGGCTACCTGCTCGTCGACCCGAATAGCCTCGTCCCCATCCATTCGCGTTTTCCCGGCGAAGTGGCGGAGATAGGTACAACCGAGGAAGTGGATGGGCGCGGCGAGCGTCACTCCCGCCCGCTTCGCTTCGGCGACAACGTCAAAGCTGGACAGCTTCTGGCGGTCGTGTGGAGCACCGACATCGGACAGAAGAAGAGCGAACTCGTCGATGCCTTATCCAAGCTGGCGCTGGACGAGACGATCCTGAAGAAGCTGCACAAGGCGGGCTTGGTGGCCGTGCCGGAACGGCAGTGGATCGAAGCGGAACGGAACGTCGAAGCCGACAAGATCCTGGTTAACTCCGCCCTCCGCACCTTACGTTCCTGGCGGCTAACGGAAGAAGAGATCGCATCCGTCATGGAGGAGGCCAGGCAACTTCGCGAGAACCAGCAGCAAACCGCGGCCGCCCAAACGTGGTCGGAGCTGCAGATCCGGAGCCCGACGGACGGCGTGATACTGGAGAAAAACGTGAACGTAGGAGAAGTGGTTGGCACCAGCGACAACCTGTTTAAGGTCGCCGATCTCGCGACGATCCAGGTGCTGGCCTACGTCTACGAGGAAGACCTGCCCATGTTCGAGCAGCTCCGACCCGACCAGCGTAACTGGCAGATCGACCTGAAGAGCGATCCGAACGATCGCCCGCGTCCCGGCAAATTTTCGTTGATCGGCGCCGTGATCGACCAGACGCTGCGCACGGCTCCGATCGTCGGTTGGCTCGACAACCACGACCACACCTTGCGCATCAATCAGTTCATCACGGCCACGGTCGACCTGCCGGCCGACCCGGCGATGGTCATGCTTCCCACGTCGGCCTTGATCGAGGAGGGGCGCACCGCGGCTGTTTTTGTTGAAACCGACCGCGAAAACCACGAGGTCACGCGGCGAGTGGTCGCCGTGACCCGGCGCGGCGAGAAAATGGTCTTCGTTCGCGCCGAGCCCAACGAGGAAGAACGCAAGGAAGGGGCGACGCCCTTGCGCGTCGGCGAACGAGTCGTGATGTCGGGCGCTTTGGAGCTCGATTCGGAACTAACCAACCTGAAGTCGTCGCCTGACGACGAAAACTGAGCCCTGCTATGGCCTACCAGCTCATCCAATGGGCCCTGAATAACAAATTGATCGTGATCTTGCTGGCCTGCGCGCTGACGGGGGTGGGCGCCTACTCGTTCATCTACGTCAATGTCGAAGCTTATCCCGACCCGGCGCCGGCCATTATCGAGGTCATCGCCCAGTATCCGGGCGCCAGCGCCGAGGAAGTCGAACGGCAGGTGACCATTCCGCTGGAGGTCGCCATGGCGGGGATGCCGGGGCTGACCTACACCCGCACCAAGTCGCTCTTCGGCTTGTCGCACATGCGCAACCAGTTCGACTACGGCTACGATTACCAGCGTTGTCGCCAGGAGGTCATCAACCGTCTGCAGTTCGTCGAGGGACTGCCGTCGGGCGTTTCGCCCACGCTCTCGCCGACCAGCCCGACGGGCGAGATCCTGCGCTATACGTTGGAGAGTCCCAAAGACAGGTCGGGCAAGGATCTGTATACGCTCAACGACCTCAAGGCGCTGCAAGACTGGATCCTGCAACGTGAATTCCGACGCGTCCCGCGGATCGTCGACGTCGTCGGCAGCGGGGGCACCGTCAAGCGCTACGAGGTACGTCCCGACCCTGAGCTGCTGATGAATTACGGGATCACCTTGCAGCAGTTGCAAGAAGCCATCGCCAAGAGCAACGCCAACGTGGGGGGCAACTACCTCTTCGAAGGCGACAACATGCTCAACGTGCGTGGCATCGGCCTGATCGGCCAGGGGCTGGATCCGGCACGTTCGCCCGAGGTCCTCGGCGCCAAGAACCCCGAAGACGCCGCCGCTGTTCTCCGCCGTGAAGAAGAGCAACGCATCTTTCGCATCCGTCACACGGTCATTACGGCCCAGAAGAACGTGCCGGTGCGCGTGGAAAACGTCGTTGAGGGGGGGGCACTGCGCTACGCCCACGAGGTCGGCGAGCGCGGAGTGCGAGTGTACCACCAGCCGCGATTGGGCCAGGTCAGTGCCAGTGTTCCCAAGGTCGACGACGAAGGAGATCCGATCCTCGACGCGGCCGGCAATCCGATGTGGGAGAACGAAAACGAGCGTGTTCAAGGCATTGTGCTGTTGCGAAAGGGGGAAGATTCCTTACCCGCCCTGCGCGACCTGGAAGAAAAGGTCAAAGAGCTCAACGAGTCGAAGGGAAGGCTTTTGCCCGGCGTCAAGATCCGGCCTTATTACGACCGGACCGAATTGATCAACGTCACGACCGAGACCGTGCGCGAGAACCTCCTGGTCGGGATGGGGCTGGTGTCGCTGATCCTCTTGATGTTCGTGAGCAACGTGCGCAGCGCCCTGATTGTGGCCCTCAACATTCCCCTGGCCCTGTTGTTCGCGTTCTCGGTGCTCTTTCTGCGCGGCAAATCGGCCAACCTGTTGTCGATCGGAGCAGTCGACTTCGGGATCATCGTCGATTCGTCGGTGATCATGGTCGAAAACATCTACCGCCATCTCAGTTCGGGCGAATATGCCGATCTCCCGCTCAAAGACCGCATTCTGCGGGCCAGTCGGGAAGTGGAGCGCAGCCTGTTTTTCACCACCGCCATCATGGTTTGTGCCTTTCTGCCCCTGTTCACCATGAAGGGCCCGGAAGGGCAGATTTTTGGCCCCATGGCCGACACCTACGCTTTCGCGTTGGGCGGGGCGCTGATCCTGGCCCTCACGGTGGCGCCGGTTTTGTGCGTGCTGATGCTGAAGGACCTTAAACCCGCACCGGACAATTTCCTCGTTCGCTGGCTGAAAGAAGGTTACTTGAAGCAGCTCGACCGCTGCCTTCGCTATCGGGCGGTGACGTTGACGTTCATGGGACTCTTGTTTGCCCTGACGGCCGGCATGCTGCCGCTCTTGGGCCGCGAGTTCATGCCCGAACTGGAAGAGGGGAATCTCTGGATTCGCGCCACGCTGCCCATCAACATCTCGCTCGACGCGGCTTCGAACAAGGCGCAAACCGCCCGGCAGATTGTGCAGACCTACCCCGAGGTCCAGACCGTGGTGGCCCAAACGGGCCGCCCCGACGACGGTACCGATCCGACCGGCTTTTACAACATCGAGTTCTTCGTCCCCCTCAAACCGCGCCAGCAGTGGCCGCTTATCAAGGAAGAGGCCGGCTTGTGGCGGTGGATTCGCCCGCGCCGGCCGCGCACCAAAGAGGAGCTCGTCAGCGCGATGAACGGCGAACTGGCCAAGAGCATTGCCGGAGTCAACTGGAACTTTTCGCAGAACATCCGCGACAACGTCATGGAGTCGCTGTCGGGGGTGAAAGGGGACAATTCCGTAAAGATTTTCGGGCCTGACCTCGATCAGCTCGAGCGCCTGGCCGACCAGGTGAAAACCCGACTCACCGGAATCCCCGGCATCGCCAACGTGGGAGTGTTTCGAGTCCTGGGCCAGCCCAACCTGGAGATTCCCGTCGATCCGCGGAAGTGCAATTACTGGGGCGTAACGGTCAGCGACGTGGAAGACGTGGTCGAGATCGCCATTGGCGGAAAGTCGTTTTCGCAGATGATCGAGGGCGAGAAGCGCTTCGATATCGCCCTGCGATGGCCCGAGCGCTTGCGCGGCAACGTCAACACGATCCTGAACATTCCGGTCGACGTATCGAACAACCAAACCGACCGAGATTCTTCGGCCAGCGACATTCCCGTCGACGAAACCTCGGCCGCCGGGAATCTGGTGCCGATCGGCACCAGCATCATCCCTCCCACCTTCAGCGGGAGCGAGTTCGGCGCGGCGGAAACGAACCTCGACCGGACGCCGCGCCGCCGCCTGCGTGACCTGGTCACACCGCTTAACGAGCAGGGACACCTCGATCCCAACGGACGGTTCATCCGTTCCGGCGCCTCGACAATCTATCGCGAACAGGGGCAGCGGTTCATCGCCATCAAGTTCAGCGTTCGCGGACGCGACCTGGCGGGCGCCGTGGTCGAGGCCCAGGGTAAAACGGCCGATCTCTTCGAGTCGCCCTATCGGGCGGAGTGGAGTGGCGAGTTCCAAGAGATGCAGGAAGCCGAGCACCGGCTCATATACATCATTCCCGTCTCGCTGGCCATGATCTACATGTTGCTCTATCTGGCGTTTCACTCGCTGCTCGACGCTTTGCTCGTGTTTTCCAATGTGCTGGCGCTCTCGCTGGGCGGCGTCTGGGCACTGTTGCTCACGGGAACCAACTTCAGCATCTCGGCCGCGGTCGGTTTTATCTCAATCTTCGGCGTGGCCGTGATGGACGGGTTGCTGCTGATTTCGTACTTCAACCAGTTGCGTTATCACGGTCTGCCCCTGCGCGACGCGATCATGCAAGGAGCGGAGAAGCGTGTGCGGCCGGTGATGATGACCGCGCTGACGGCAATTTTCGGCCTCTTGCCGGCGGCGCTCTCCACGCGAATCGGCGCTCAGACGCAACGCCCCTTGGCCATCGTCGTGGTGGGTGGCATGATCAGCACCCTGCTGCTCACTAGGTACCTGATGCCGGTGCTCTACAGCTTCTACGGTCACCGGGAAGTGTCGGCGGCCGCGGGCCAAATGGCGCATTAAGTCGTCGGGCATCGCGCCTGAGAGGGGCCGCCGTGCCAAAAGACGTTGGACGGCGGCCCCTTCGGCGTGGGGCCAGCAAAGAGCGGTCCCTGCAAATCTTTACGTAGAACGACCCGGGCCGACCGCTGCTGGATTCGTCACGGGCGGCCTGCCGCTGAACAGATCGCGCAGGTCTTTAGCAGCCTGATCCTGCGGGTTCATCTCGACGACTCGATCAAGTTCTCGCACCGCCTCCTTGGGATAGCCAAGGTAACCATAGTGGAAACCCAACAGGAACCGAACCGCCGGCGAATCGTGATCCTTGCGTGCGCCTTCCAGAGCCCGCAACTGGCTGGTGTAGTCCTGCGGCGAGCGGTAGAGCTCCGAGTAGTTTGCCACCACCGTACCCCACTTGTCCTGCGGCAAGAGCTGCATCGCCTGCTGCGTCGCGCCGGCCGCTTCATCGAACCGGCCGCTTGCGAACAGGGCCTGAGCCATGAGCATCATGACCCCGCCGTTCTGTGGATCGTCGACGAGAGCGTGCTGCCAGTCGCGAATGGCGTCGGTGTAGCGGGCCGCCTTAAAATCCTGCTCGCCCAGGGCGGCGAAGTTGTCCGGGGCGGGCTGAACCGCCGCCGACTGGCCCGGCACGACGCTGGCGACGGGCTGTGAGGCCGCCGCATAAGCGCCGTAGTAAGGATATCCATAGCTTCCGTAACCGTAGCTCCCGTAATAAGGATAGCCGTAACCGTAGCCGTAGGACGGGTAACCATAGCCGCCGTAGCCATAGCCGCCGTAGCCGTACCCGAGGCCATAACCTAGCCCGTAGCCAAGGCCCCCCAACCCATAGCCAAAGAACGGGAAACCGAAACCATAGTACGGATAGAACCCGTAACCGCGTCCGTAGCCGTAGCGGCCCAAACCGTATCCGTAACGGCCGAAGCCATATCCTCCCAATCCGTACCTGCCCCCATAGATCCCGCCGTTGTAGATGCGGTTGTAGCTTAAGTTGTTACCGTTGCCGACGAACGAGCGCCGGGCCAAAGTCGTGTTGCCGTGCCCCACCATGCCGGCTCCGGCCAGGGAGTGCCGGGCCAGAAAATTGCCGGCTCCGGGACCTGCGAAGCTCGAACGAACGCCGCCTAACCCGGCTGCGCCGCGTCCGAGGCCCCCTCCGCCGCCAGGCACGAAATGCCGCCCGGCAAAGCTGCCCTGCGAAAACCCGCGATAACCTGCGCCTGAGGGGCCGCGCGCCGCCCCCATGCCCGCCGGCCCTCCCATTCGTCCGCCGTAAAACCCACCACGCGGCATGCCCATGCCGCCGCCTCGATATCCGCCGAATCCACCCGGCATACCGTGAAATCCACCCCCGTGGAATCCGCCCCCATGCCCCCCGCCACCGTGAAATCCGCCTCCCCCATGAAATCCACCGCCATGTCCACCACCGTGCCCGCCGCCGCCGTGTCCACCACCACCGTGCCCGCCGCCGCCATGAGCATAGACGTTCCCGCCCGTTCCCGCGGCGAGCATGGCCGCGGCCATCAGGCCGCAGCAAAACCAAGATTTGCGAAGCATGACAATTCCCTCCCTCAATTCCCGCAGCAACGTCCCGCTCGCCAGCTTCATTATATGGGGCGCAGATCGTTAAATGTTCGACAGGAAAAGATCTTTCTTCAAGAAAGGGCAATCGCCGGCGCTGCACGCTTCCCGCGCGCGGCGGGAGAATCGGACGAGGCCGAGAACGCCATCTGATGGAGAGAGCCGCGCCGAGTTTATGTCTCGGAGTTGTCGGTGCGGACTTGCACCTGCAGTGCGCCGAGCATCCGCGTGATCGCCTCTTCTTTGCGCTCGATGAAGGGAACGTTGTCGAGGATGATCGCCCGTCGCTCCTCGCTGGGCTGCAAAATCAACCTGCCCGAACGCAGCAACAGGTACTCGAAGACATCGTTGATTTCCTTGTCGATGCGAAGGTGCGGGGCCGGAAATCGCTCCAGGTTGCTCAGGATGCCGTGATGGTGCAACAACTCGTTGGGCCGCACCTCCCAGTAGTCGAAGTGGACTACCACGTAGGCGATCAGAAAGATCGAACTGAGGATTCCCGTGATCGACCAGTAAAACGTGGCGTTGGCCAGCGGCCGGAATCGCTTGAATGCGCCGGTGACGGCGGGCAGGGTGTCCGGCTGGTACTCGAAGAACAGGATAACCCCCATCACAAGCGCGGCGGCGAAGAAGAAGAGCGTCAGCGACGTGGTCCGCGGAAAGTCGAAGGACAGCACCACCAGGTTGACCGTCAGCGTGCCAAGAAAGAGCGTCGACATCATCGTCGACCACTTGTTGTCGGGATCGAGCGGCTGCGAGGCAAAACTCAAGTAGCAGCCGGCAACAATGGACATGAAGAGCACCGGATACAGAAAGATCACCTTCGGATAGGAGATCAGCACGATCCGTTCCGGCACCTTGGACTGGGCTGCCTTGGCTGGGCGAGCGGTGCTATCGGTAATCGAAGAAGTGTCGGTCGTATCGCTCATGGGTGCCTTTTTTAAACTCGGGTTTAACGGGCGGGGCGACATGCGGTGCCGCCACGTAGAATAGCGTTAATCCGCCGGCCGCTGAAGTATTCGCCGCCGCAGTTCTATTCGCTCGTCGCCAGCCGGCCTTAAGCTTTTTGCGCGGCCTCGGCATGGGGCGGGCGAAATGGGTGCGCGACAAACCGGGATGCCAGGGGCGGCGGGCGGGGGAAAACGCTTGCGGACCAGGATGATTGTTGGCATCATCAATCAGGTCCAACGGTCTCGCCGCCGACTCTCACGCCCCACCCCAAGTCGGAAATTTGCATGGAAACTGCCGCTCCCCCCGTCACGACTTTGGGCTTCGAGTCGCCCGACCTGGTCACGTCGGCTGAATTCGTTGCTCCGCACCCGGGCTCGCCTGAAATGCCTCGGTGGACGACGGGGGAACTCATCGACGCTCCTCGTTTTACGTGGAAGAACTGGTTCGCCATGATTGGTCCGGGGCTGCTTATGGGCGGAGCTGCCATCGGCGGCGGCGAATGGCTGATGGGGCCGCTGGTCACCGCCCGTTTCGGCGGGGCCCTGCTGTGGCTCGCCACCCTGAGCATCGTCTTCCAGGTGTTCTACAACCTGGAGATCAGCCGCTACACGCTGTATTCCGGCGAGCCGATTTTCACGGGCAAATTCCGCACGTTACCCGGACCGCAGTTCTGGTTGGCGGCGTATCTGCTGCTGGACTTCGGCGCCCTTTTCCCCTACCTGGCGGTCAGTGCCGCCACGCCGCTTTTCGCGCTGGTGAAAGGACAAATGCCGAACCCCGATTCGCCGGCGGCCGTCAGCGAGATCCTGGGGGTTACGCTGGCCGATAAGACGGTGCTGAAACTGCTGGGCTGCGTCATTTTCCTGCTGTGCATGCTGCCGTTGATCTTTGGCGGGAAGATTTATAATTCGCTGAAAGCCGTGATGTCGTTCAAGATCGTCACGGTCTTCGGCTTTCTGCTCATCCTGGCGTTCTGCTTTTCGCAGCCGAGCACCTGGGGGGAGATCTTCGGCGGGTTTCTGAAGTTCGGCAACGTGCCCGTGGTTCGCGGCGAAGACACGAACGGGAACGGTCGACTCGACCCCGGCGAAGACTGGGACAACGACGGCCACCTCGACGTCGTCGAGGAGCGGCTTGAGCCTACCATCGACACGAATCAGGACGGCGTTCCTGACGAGTACGCCGACATTGACGGCGATGGCAAGCCCGACAAGTTTCGAGATGTCGATGGCGACGGCATCCGCGACGGCGACAATGTGGAGAACATGTTCTCGTCGGTTTGGGAAGGCCGTGGTTTTCCGCTGGTGAATCTGGGCATGATCAGCTTGCTGTGCGCAATGGTGGCCATCTCGGGCCAGGGCGGGTTGTCGAACACGCCGCTGAGCAATTACACGCGCGACCAGGGCTGGGGAATGGGACACCACGTGGGGGCCATTCCCAGCGTCGTGGGAGGCCACCATCTGCAACTCTCGCACGTTGGGTGCGTCTTCCAGGTGAATGAGGAAACGCTGGGGCGGTGGAGGCGCTGGTATCGCCATATCATGCGCGATCAGCTTGTGGTTTGGATGCCGGCATGCTTCATCGGCCTTGGGTTGCCGAGCATGCTATCCGTCCAGTTCCTGCGGCGCGGCATCGAGGCCAATAAATGGACGGCGGCGGGCATGACCGCCGACAGCGTCGGCGAGCACGTCGGGCTGGCCTGGGGGCCGACCGTGGGGCACGCCTTCACTTTGATGACGCTCTTTTGCGGTTTCCTCGTCCTGGCGCCCACGCTATCGAGCACGGCTGATGGCGTCATTCGTCGCTGGCTTGACGTTTTTTGGACATCCAGTGCCCGCCTGCGGCGCGTCGATCCGAGGCACATCGGCAAGCTCTACTTCGGCGTGCTTTGCTGCTACGCGGTTTTCAGTCTGGCGATGTTGCTTTTGATCGACGACGGGGGTTTGCTGATCATTATCGCAACCAACATCTTCAACTATGCCTTGGGGTTTAGTTGCTGGCACGCGTTGGCGGTTAACTTGACACTCCTGCCTCGCGAACTGCGGCCAGGTTGGTTTGCGCGCGCGGGCATGTTTCTGGGCGGGGTGTTCTTTCTGTTGATTGCTGCCTTGACGACCTACACGGCGTTCGTGAAGCTCTAACGAGCGAGAGCGTTTGTGGTCCAGGCCCCGAAACGAAGGCAGCCGTTCAGATGTCAACCGTCGAGCAACACCCCGTATCGAAACCCTCCCCGCGGTGGCAGCCCCTGGCGGCGATCGACCGCCGGGTGCTGGGGGTGCTGGCCGAGAAGGCCAAGACGACACCCGACGCTTATCCGATGTCGGTCAACGCGATTTGCACGGGTGCGAACCAGAAAAACAACCGACATCCCCTGATGAATCTGCAGCCCGACGACGTGGAAGCCTCGCTCGAACGTCTGCGGCCGCTGGGCGCCGTGGCCGAAGTTCAAGGGGGTGGCCGCGTGCTGAAATATCGGCACTACCTCTACGACTGGCTGGGAGTGGACAAGGTCGAGCTGGCGGTGATGACGGAGTTGCTGCTGCGGGGCGCCCAAACGGTCGGCGAACTCCGCGGACGGGCGGCCCGGATGGAGCCGATTGCCGATCTGGCGGCGCTGCGGCCCGTGCTCGATTTGCTGAAAGCCAAAGGGCTGGTTAGCGCCCTCAGTCCGGAAGGGCGCGGCCAGGTCGTTTCGCACGCCCTCTACCAACCTCAAGAAATGGAGAAGATCCGCCGAGAGCTGGCCGCCGCCCCGGTCGCCGAGGCTCCCGACGTCGGCGATTCAGCGGGTTCTGACGACATCCCTCGCCAAGAGCCTCGCCGTACGCCACCTCTTTCCGGGTCGGCCGACACTTCGGGAGCCGAACGAAACCTGGTCGTCGAGCTGCGGGCCGAGGTGGCGACGCTGCGGCGTGATCTTGAGGAGTTGACCGCCGAGGTGCGCCGGCGGGGGGACGAACTGGATCGGCTCCGCTCGTCGCTGGGCGCGTAAGGCCTTCGCCGAACGCTCAGCGGCTGTCTTACGTTGCTTGGCGACGTGTCTTGTTGATTTGGCGTACGGAGTTATGCCATCGGCACTTGCGTGTCGGGCATGCTAATTGCTGTCGCGATAAGTGGTTGCGTCGGTATCTCCCCGGTACAGTCGAGCGGAATCTCCCAAATTGTTGCCGGATCGATATTGCCGCAAGGGCGAATTGAGGAGATACTGAAATTAGGTTACGGTGGCAGAGGTGCGGAAAGGGAGTCCCGCACGGCTGGCGAGCGCGAAGATGCACCACAAGCGCCAGAAAACCCGCCTCGCCTCGGTTCCGGGTGTTCTTTCGCAAGTTTCTCTTTCGAGTCGCTCTCGCGACGGTCGTTGCCGGCTCTTTTTCGTGACTTCGGCAGCGCTTTGTGGGCGGCTCATTCTGCCAATAGGCGCGCAGTGCCAGGGCTTCTGCCTGCGCGGGCGTCTCGTGGCGGGGAACGGAACTTGCTAGGGAGGCAGCGGAGTTGGCTGGCGACTTGAGAAGGCCGCCCAGGAGGGCCTGACGGACAGACGCCGTGTTCTGCCCGGAAAGGTCCTTTCCTCGACTGACGTAGGGAGACGCAGCCGAAACAAATCGGATGGATAGGACAAGACGAGGGGCAGATTAACCGACTGAATGACTCAATCCGTCGGAGGAGATCCCTCAATGAGTGAAGGACACTCGATTATTTCGCTGGTCGCCGAACGCCAGGACCTGGACCAGTTCCGCCGCAAGAACTGGGAAGGATCGTTCGAACAATACCTGGACGTCGTCAAAAAAGATCCCAGGGTTACCCGCAACGCGTTTCAGCGCGTCTACGACATGATCATGTTGGCGGGGGCGGAGACCTATGAAAAAGGGCGTGAAAAGCGGGCCCGCTATCGCTTCTTCGACGATCCTGAGAACAACGGCCAGGACGCTGTCTTCGGCCTGGAGGAGGCGCTGGCTGCCCTGGTCAACGCCTTCAAGAGCGCGGCCAAAGGATACGGGATCGAAAAACGGGTGCTCCTGCTGCATGGCCCGGTCGGCAGCAGTAAGAGCACGATCGCCCGGCTGTTGAAAAAAGGCCTGGAGCGTTATTCCCATACCGACGATGGGGCGCTTTTCACCCTCGGCTGGGTCGATCTGGAGAAGCCGGAACAGGTGCATTGGTGCCCCATGCACGAGGAGCCCCTGCACCTGATTCCCCGCCGTTTTCGTGACGACGTGATGGCGCGTTTGAACGCAGATCAGCCAGCCGGTGCCTACCAAGTGCGCATCGAGGGAGAACTCTGCCCCTTCTGCCGGTACGTTTACAACGACCGGTTGCGACACTACGGCGGCGACTGGACGCGCGTCATTCAGGATGTTCGCGTCAAGCGCCTGTTGCTCAGCGAAAAGGACCGGATCGGCGTGGGTACGTTCCAGCCCAAGGACGAGAAGAACCAGGACTCGACCGAGCTCACGGGCGACATCAATTATCGGAAGATTGCCGAGTACGGCAGCGATAGCGATCCGCGGGCCTTCAATTTCGACGGGGAATTCAACGTCGCCAACCGCGGGATCATCGAGTTCGTCGAGGTTCTCAAGCTCGATGTGGCCTTCCTTTACGACCTGCTGGGCGCCAGTCAGGAGCACAAGGTCAAACCCAAGAAGTTCGCTCAGACCGATATCGACGAGGTGATCCTCGGCCATACGAACGAACCGGAATACCGGCGGCTGCAGAACAACGAGTTCATGGAGGCGTTGCGCGACCGCACGGTGAAGATCGATGTGCCGTATGTGACTCGGCTGGCCGACGAGATCCGCATCTACGAGAAGGATTACAACCGCAATAAGGTGCACGGCAAGCACATCGCTCCCCACACGATCGAGATGGCCGCCATGTGGGCCATCCTCACGCGGCTGGAGGAGCCGAAAAACGCGAACCTATCGTTGTTGCAGAAGCTCAAGCTCTATAACGGCAAAACGCTTCCGGGTTTCACTGAGGACAACATCAAAGAGCTGCGCGAACAGACTACCAACGAAGGAATGCACGGCATTTCTCCCCGCTACGTGCAAGACAAGATCTCCAACGCGCTCGTGGCCCATCCCGACGCCACCTCGATCAACCCGTTCATGGTCATGAACGAGCTGGAGTCGGGTCTCAAGCATCACAGCTTGATCACCAACGAGGAAACGCGCAACCAGTACCGCGAGCTCTTGGGCGTGGTAAAGGAGGAGTACGAGAACATCGTCAAGAACGAAGTCCAGCGGGCCATCGCCGCCGACGAGGACGCGCTGAAGCGACTGTGCGGCAATTACATCGACAACGTGAAAGCCTACACCCAGCGCGAGAAGGTGAAGAACAAGTTCACGGGCCAGTATGAAGAGCCGGACGAACGGTTGATGCGGTCGATCGAGGAGAAAATCGACATTCCTGATAGCCGCAAGGACGACTTCCGCCGCGAGATCATGAACTATATCGGTGCGTTGTCGATCGACGGCAAAACGTTCAACTACAAGACCAACGAGCGGTTGAACAAGGCCCTCGAGCTGAAGCTGTTCGAGGACCAGAAAGACACCATCAAGCTCACCAGCCTGGTGTCAAAGGTGGTCGACGCCGACACGCAGGCCAAGATCGACGTCGTCAAGCAGCGCTTGATCCGCGACTACGGCTACGACGACGAGAGCGCCACCGATGTGTTGCACTACGTGGCGAGCATTTTCGCGCGGGGTGACACGAAGCACTAACGGGCGGGCGCCTCAACGGCTGAGGTTGCCTCGACTCAAAGTCCACGAATTTGGTGAGCCTAAGCCTCCCATCGGGCCATGTATACCAAGATCGATCGCGACCAGTCGCGATTCAAACAGATCGTACGGGGCAAGATTCGCCAGAACCTTCGCAAATATGTGACGCATGGCGAACTGATCGGCCGCCAGGGGCGGGACCTGGTCAGCATCCCGATTCCGCAGCTCGACGTGCCCCATTTCCGCTATGGTCACAATGGCGCCGGTGGCGTCGGACAAGGCGACGGCGAGGAGGGGACGCCCGTTGCCCCGGGTGATCCCGACCAAGGCGACGGAACGGGCCAGGCCGGCAGTGATCCGGGTGGTCATATTCTGGAGGTGGAGGTCTCGCTGGAGGAACTGGCCCAAATTCTGGGCGACGAGTTGGAACTGCCGCGGATCGAGCCCAAGGGAAAGGCAAACATCACGGACGAGAAGCTGAAGTACACCGCGATTCGCCGCACCGGGCCCGAATCGCTGCGGCACTTCAAGCGGACCTACATGGAGGCCCTCCGGCGGCAGATTTCCTCGAGCACCTACGATGCCTCGCGCCCCCTCGTCGTGCCGATTCGCGACGACAAGCGCTATCGCTCCTGGACCAGCAGTCCGCAGCCCGACGCCAACGCCGCGGTGATCTACATCATGGATGTTTCCGGGTCGATGACCGACGAGCAGAAGCAGATCGTCCGCACCGAGGCATTTTGGATCGACGCCTGGCTGCGCAGCCAGTACCACGGCCTGGAGCGCCGCTACATCATTCACGACGCCGCGGCCAAGGAGGTCGACGAGGAGACCTTCTACCACACCCGCGAAAGCGGGGGGACCCGCATTAGCTCGGCCTACCAGGTGTGCATCGACTTGATGAACCGCACCCTGCCGGTGAGCGACTGGAACCTGTACGTGTTTCAGTTTTCCGACGGAGACAACTGGGGCGAAGACAACCAGGCCAGCCTGCGCCTGTTGCGCGAACAGATTCTGCCGCACGTGAATCTGTTCTGCTATGGCCAGGTGGAGAGCCCGTATGGCAGCGGCGAGTTTCTGCGGACGCTCCGCGACGGCCTGGGTCGCGACGTGGAGAACATGGTGCTCTCCGAGATCCGCGATCGCGACGCCATCTACGATTCGATCAAGTTGTTCCTGGGCAAAGGAAGATGAGCATGGCCATCAGCCGCGTTGAGCCGCTTCCCGCCGACCTGGCTGAAATCCAGGTGCAGATGGAGGAGTATGCGCGCGGCTACGGCCTTGACTTCTTCCCCACGATCTTCGAGGTGGTCGAGCACGATCAGCTCAACGCCATCGCGGCCTACGGCGGCTTTCCCACGCGCTATCCGCACTGGCGGTTCGGCATGGAGTACGAGCAGCTCGCCAAGGGATACAACTACGGCCTGCAGAAGATCTACGAGCTGGTGATCAACAACGATCCCTGCTACGCCTACCTGATGCGGTCCAACAGCCTTTCGGACCAGAAGATGGTGATGGCCCACGTCTACGGTCATTGCGACTTCTTCAAGAATAACTTCTGGTTCAGCAAGACCGACCGGAAGATGATGGACAACATGGCCAATCACGGCAATCGCATCCGGCGGTACATCGACCGTTTCGGCGTGGACGAGGTCGAGGACTTCATCGACGCCTGCCTGAGCATCGAGGATCTGATCGACGTTTATTCCCCCTTCATCAAGCGCTTTGACGAGCCGACCTTTCACCGCTTCCGCGGCAGCGACGAGGTCAATGAGCTCGATCCGCCGGGCAAGTTCAAAGCGAAGGAGTACATGGACCAGTTCGTCAACCCGCCCGACGTGCTGGCCGCCGAAGCCGACAAGCGCAAGAAACAGCAGCGGGTGCAGGAGAAATTCCCCAGGGAGCCGGTGCGCGACGTGATGCTCTTCGTGCTCGAGCACGCCCCCTTGAAGCCGTGGCAGCTCGACGTGCTGTCGATCATTCGGGACGAGGCCTATTACTTCGCCCCCCAGGCGCAGACGAAGATCATGAACGAAGGCTGGGCCAGCTACTGGCACTCGACGATCATGACCCGCCAGGGATTGACGGGGGCCGACGTGGTGAACTATTGCGACCACCATTCGGGCACGATGGCCACCAGCGGCGGCCGCCTGAACCCCTACAAGCTAGGCTTGGAGCTATATCGCGACATCGAAGATCGCTGGAACAAGGGGCGATTCGGCCGCGAATATGAAGAGTGCGACGACTACGAGACCCGCCGCCAGTGGGACACGGGGGCGAATCTGGGCCGGCAGAAGATTTTTGAGACCCGCAAGATCCACAACGACCTGACGTTCATCGACACCTTCTTGACACTCGAATTCTGCCGCGAGCACAAGTTTTTCTCGTTCGGCTATAACGAAGACACCAATTATTATGAGATCGAGAGCCGCGAGTTTCCGAAGATTAAGCAGCGGCTCTTGTTCAGCCTGACGAACCGCGGTCAACCGCTGATCACCGTCCGCGACGGCAACTACAAGAACCGGGGAGAGCTTTTCCTGGGCCATGAGTTCAACGGCATCGAGTTGCAGATGAACTATGCCCGCGACACGCTCAGCAACTTGCAGCGGCTCTGGACGCGGCCGGTACACATCGACACGATTTTGGGAGGCGTGAAAACAATTCTGTCGTACGACGGCAAAGAGCACGCCATCGAGCAGTTCAAGCCGTCGAAGTAGGAGTGAGGCAATGTCACTAGCAGAAGAGGCCAAAAAGGGGCTGGCCGGCCTGGGAACCTTTGGCGGGACGTCGCATCGGCTCGTCGCCACGGTACCCGACGAACGGCTGGAGTGCGAGCTGACCACGCTCGACCGGGTCGGCTGCGAGTTCACCCGATTCGTAGTCTCCACCGACCGCCTTGCGTCGGCGACGATGGACGAATTGAAGCGCATCAGCCAGGCGCTGGCGTCACGTCTGACGTACCTGTTGGAGCCGATCAAACCGATCGAGCAGGACGCCGAGGGGTGCGTGATCCAGATGCGTTCGGTTCCGCCCCAGCGCGAGGCCGACGTCACGAGTTACTACGAAGTGCTCGTGCGGCGCGGGGGCGAACTGAGCCTTTGCCGCTGGGCGAAGGCATCGGGAGACGCGCGTCAGCCGTTGCCCGCCCAGGTGACCCGAGAGGTTTTCCTGCGGTTGGTGGGCGACTTTTCTGCCGCGGCGCGATAGGAGAACGTAGTTTGTATGGGCGCAACTGTCGCACGCGCGCTGCCATTCTCTGCCATTCTCTGCCATTCTCTGCCATTCTCTGCCACCGAGCCCCACCGTGCGGCTGATGAAAAAGGGCCGCGACGAGACTTCCCAAGAATATGGCTTGACCAAGATAAATATTCGTGGATAACGGCGTTGGCGGTTGAGAACCTACAGTAAGCCGGCCGGCGGACCTCCTGGGTGAATTCACGACTTTGGCTAGATTTCAAACCGCCAGGTTTTAGGGACTCGCGCGATTAAGGCGCGGCGGTCTACTTCAAACAGACCCATGGGAGCCACAAAACAGACTCTCCGCTCATTCGAGCGCGACTCGCCGACCGCGTCCGGGTCCGTCTGGAGGGTGAGTTCGATTTCTCTGGCTGCGGCTGTGATCTCATGCCGTAGGTCGCTGCTTGCGGCGAGCTACAACTCTGCGACTTCATCACGTGCCGCGTGCGGCCACTTGACCTTTTGACCTTATAGCTCACAGACTTTCCAGGCGAGCGAACACTTCGTCCGTGGTGTAGCCCAGTCCGTGAGCGCATCACTGTAACTCCTCCTCACTCACATGGGGCTCGGCTCGCTGGCGGCTGCGTGAACGTGCCTAAGACCGGCCCCGCTTCGTTGCAGAACTCAATTGGCTGCGCGAGATTCAATAAGCCTGCCGAGCAACTCGTTGTCAACGATGCCCCGCGTCATTCGCTGTTTTCCTTCTGACTTCGGTGCGCCCGTTTACAACCATAGCCGCCTGTCCGTCCGGATGGCCAGTTCGCACCGCGCGCCGATTGCCCCTACAATATGCCATGAATCTGCCGGGCCCGGGCATTTCCAGTCATACTCAGGGGCCGGCCGCCAGCGAACGAAGTAAGCATGAAATCAGCTCTTTGGGTCTTCCTTGTTCTCGGCATGGCAGCACTTGCCGGCGGTCCTCCATCACCGCCGGAGCTCTCGAAGATCATGCCGCCGGACGATTTGATTGCTCAGGTGAAGGTCTTCCACAAAAGCCTGTTTGAGATGTCGGTCGACGAGCAGTCGTGGCAGGACAACGCCCACAAGGTGGTGCGCGATGCCCAGACGCTCGCGGCGGTGGCCTTGATGCTCGGCCTCTATGATTCGGACCACGAGCTAAAGACGGCGGCCCCCGCGGTCATGGATGCCGCCCAGGCTCTGTCGGAAACAAAGGAATATGGCGCCGTCCAGGCTGCCCTCAACGCCCTCAATGCCGCCCTCGACGACCGTCCGGCCGCCGCCGGGGCGTTCCAACCGCGACAGGTCGGTACCATGGGTCAGCTCATGAAGCAGGCCGGGTTTGCCAACAACCGAATCCGGCGCGGAATGCGGCGAATCGCCGATAAAACCGACGAAAATGCCCGTGACGCGGCCATGCTGGCGGCCATCGGGCAGGCGATTGTCTACGACGCGGAGTGGGCCCAGCGGGGTGGCAAGGCCGAACAATGGTATCAGTTGTGCGGCGAAATGCGCGACCGGGCCGGTAAACTCAATGCGGCTGTCCGGGCCGCCGATAAGGAGGGGACAGAACGGACGTGTCAGGAGCTTGAAAGAACCTGCAACGCCTGCCACGCCATGTTTCGCTCGGCGAAGTAGACTAGCAAGGAACGGACGCCATTTTAGACGCTGCCAAGGAATCTGTCGGTGCGCTGTGTCTTCACGGACCGCGCCCCCAATTTGTTGGCGGCCTCTTACTGAAAAGCCCTCCAACCAGCAGCCGGTCCGACTTCGTCGTCATGCATACTCCGCTTTCGGCCGGACAATTTACCCAACCGCTCCCCTACGGCGCCAACTTGCGCGAAGGCGGGGTCCAATTCTCCGTCTTCAGCCGTTCGGCCACGGCTATGCGGGTCCTGCTCTACGACCGCGTGACCGACCTGGAACCCGCGCACGTCGTGCACTTTCATCCCGACCTCGACCGCTGGGGCGACATCTGGAGCATGTCCGTGCCGGGGATCGGAGCGGGACAACTCTATCATTTCCAGGCCGACGGGCCGTTTGAACCGCAGCGCGGGCACCGCTTCGACTGCAAGGCACGCCTCATCGACCCTTACGCGCGTGCCTTGGCCGGCGACTTTCTGCCGGCCGCCGACGGCGTCGTGCGTCCGCCCAAATGCGTGGTGATCGACGACGCCTTCGATTGGGAAGGAGACCGGCCGCTCAACCGGCGTTTGTCGGAAACAATCATCTACGAAATGCACGTCCGCGGCTTCACGCGATCGCCATCCAGCGGCGTCAAGCATCCGGGCAGCTACCTCGGCGTGATCGAGAAGATACCCTACCTACAGTCGCTGGGCATCACGGCGGTCGAGTTGATGCCCGTTTTCGAGTTTCCGACCAACCACTGGCAGGGGCGGCCCGATACAAGGCCCAACTACTGGGGCTACGATCCGCTCGCGTTTTTTGCGCCGCACCGGGGTTACGCCGTCGGTTCGGAGCCCGGATCGCAGGTGAGCGAATTCAAAGAGATGGTGCGGGCGCTGCACCAGGCCGGCATCGAGGTGATTCTCGACGTCGTGTTCAATCACACGGCCGAGGGGAACGAACTCGGCCCCACGCTCAGCTTCAAGGGCCTCGGCAACCGCGTCTACTACATGCTGGCCAACAGCGGCGGCGAATATCGCAACTACTCAGGCTGCGGCAACACGGTCAACGGCAATCATCCGGTCGTCCGCGAGATGATCTTTCTGTGTCTGCGTCACTGGGTGCAGAACTATCACATCGATGGCTTCCGCTTCGACCTGGCGTCGATCCTGAGCCGCTCCCGCAACGGCGATTTGCTCCCCAACCCGCCGCTGGTAGAAGCGATCGGAGAAGACCCGCAGTTGGCCCGAACCAAGATCATCGCCGAGGCCTGGGACGCCGCCGGCGGTTACCAGGTTGGCTCGTTCTCCAACCGTCGCTGGGCCGAGTGGAACGGCCGCTACCGCGACGACGTCCGCCGTTATTGGCGCGGCGATTCCGGAATGGCTGGGTCACTGGCGACGCGCCTGGCAGGTTCCAGCGACCTGTACGGCCCCAGCGGACGCCAGCCGTATCACAGCATCAACTTCGTCACGTCGCATGACGGGTTCACACTGAACGATCTGGTGACCTACCAGGAGAAACACAACGCGGCCAACGGAGAAGAGAACCGCGACGGTGAGAACATGAACTACAGCTGCAACTACGGCGTCGAGGGACTGACACGCAGGCACGGTGTGCAGAGGCTGCGGGCCCGACAACTACGCAATTTCCTGGCGACCCTGTTCCTCAGCCAGGGCGTGCCGATGCTCCTTTCCGGCGACGAGAGCCGCCGCACGCAGCAGGGCAACAACAACGCCTACTGCCAGGACAACGCCGTTTCGTGGTTCGACTGGAACCTGGTCGACAAGAACGCCGACCTGGCCCGCTTCAGCCGAGGGCTGATCGCCTTCCGCCGACGGCAGCCGACCGTGCGCCGCGCCAGCTTCCTGCTCGGCGAGCCGGGCGAGGCCGGCTCGCTGCCCGACGTAAGCTGGTTCAACGCCGACGGCGGTCAGGTGGACTGGTCGGCGGGCGAATCGAGCCTCGTCTGTTTATTTGCCGCCTGGCCCACCTCCGGCCCCAGCGCCCTGGTCGCCCGTCACGTGCTACTCTTCACGCACGCGGGCCCGAACCCGCGAGAGTTCACGATCCCTCCCTTAGCGCGTGGCATTGAGTGGCGTCTGTTTGTCAACACGGCCGCCGAGAGTCCCGATGACATTTTTCCCGACGCAGACGGACCCGGGCCGGTCGACGGCAAGTTAGTCTTGCTCGACCATTCGTTGGTTTGTTACGTGGCGAAGTAGGCTCTGACCGCTAAGGGTTGGAGCCCATGACGGCGCACCTTATCCTGGTGGCCGTCTTCGGCAATAGGCAACGGGCCAAAGAGCCCAGCAGGCCGACGCAATTAGGGCGCATATCACGAGCGGTGCCCAGCCTGGCAGTTGGCCGAGCGCGACAGCCACACGGTCGCCGGCGCCAAAGAACCACCATTGCTCAATGAAATCCCTGGCAGCCTGATCGTTGGCGTGGGCAGCCGCGGCGGACGATCCAAGGGCGAAATCGTGCGCCCAGGCGACACCTCCCTTGGCGGCCCGCCATGCGGCCGCGCCGCCGCCCAAGGCGAACCATCCCAGCGCCATGCCGCCGAAGGCGAAGATGCCGGTGCCGAGGCCCCCGATGCCGATGATCCCCACACTGGCTGCGCCCAGCGCCACGATGCCCACGCTGATACACCCCAGTGCCACCAATCCCACGCTGAACACCCCGCCCACGGCAATTGTTCCCACGGCCACATTGCCCATCGCGAAGATCACGCCATAGGCGCGCTCGCCGAGGGCGATCCAACCGCGGGCGACTTGCCGCTGTTGGATCGCGAGCACGTCGCCGCCTGGCAGTTGTGGACTTGAAAAGCGGATTTCCACCAGCGGCAAACCGAGCAGGCGGGTTGAACTGGTCCACTGCCGCCCTTCCCAACGTGACTGCCGCTCTTTCAATCGGGTCTGGGGAAGTTGCGGGCTTCCGGCGGCGGTCTCCTCCGCCACAATCTGGCGCTCACGGCGAATCAAGAGCCAAGTCCAGAGCCCCGAAAATGTCAGGAAGCCGACCATCCAGGCGCCGAACCACGCCAGATACGCTGCCTGGCCTACAGCACGGACGTTCCACCAGCCGAGTCCCAGCGCGGCAAATGGCGCGATGAAAAAGGCCAGGGCAATCGCGTAAATAAAGAGTGCTCGTCGATAAAGGTCTCGTTCGCGCTGGTAGCGGGCCGTTTGCCAACTGCACCATGCGCCCAGCGCCGCGCCGAGGATCCCCATCAGCGCTCCGCCGACCGCGGAGGCGCCGACCGATGCTGCCACCTTGGCGACGGGCACGGCCCCCTTGGCGACTCCTCCCACCGTCGCCGCCGACGCACTCGCGGCGCCGATGCCCGGCAAGGCGGCAAGCACCGCGGTGGTGAAGGCCGCCCCGGGAGCCGATCGTCTGAGCGCCGATTCGATCGTGGCGGCCAGATCGGCCCTCAGCATCTCGCGTCCCCGCGTAAGCCGTTGCTTGACCGCGGCTTCCGTCAGATCGAGAGCCGAAGAGACCCCGGCGACCGTCTCGCCGTCGCGATAGAACAACACCAGCGGCTCACGATAAGTTTCCGGCAGGCCACTCAACGCCGCCCAGACAAGCCCTTGTTCTTCCCGCGAAATTGCTTGCTCGGCGGGCGTCGGGCCGTTTGCCGGCAGGTGGTTCGCATCCTTAATGGGCTTGCTTTTCTCCTGGCGACGCACCGACGCCAGTGCCAGGTTGCGTGCGATGCCGCAGACCCAGGACTTGAATTTCGACAGCTCCCGCAATTCGCCGAGCTGCCTCCAGGCCGCCACGAACGCCTCTTGCGCCACGTCTTCGCTGCCTCCGACGTCTCCTAGCAGGGCGTACGCCACACCGCAGACCGCAGCCTGATGTCGTCCCACCAATTCGCCAAAGGCAGCTCGATCACCGCTACGGGTGCGACCTACGAGTTCAACGTCGGCGATCATCGCGGGGTTCGATTCTGTTGTCACATTGGACCCTTTAACTGCGGAGTCGGCCCTTTCATTAGTCATGTTGCGCCAAGACACCGCGCGGTGACAAGAAATGAGCGTCGCGGCGCCGCGACCCCTTCGATGGGTGGGTGCGGTGGGGGGTGGGGGGTGGCGACCGGATTTTGTCACCATCGCCAAGTTTCAGCCGACATGATGACGACGCGCTGAGCGGCAGGCAAAAACCCCACCCACTTTGGAGAAATTTCGATGTTCAACCGTCTTGCCATGAATTCGTTGTTGTCGGCGATGGCGCTGGTCTTCTCCTGCTCCTTGACGAGCTGGGGTGACGAAACCTTCACTCTTGCTAACGGTTTGCGGGTTCGCCTCGTGCCCGAGCGCGATCCGGGGAATGTTTGTGTGGTTCTGGCCGTGCGGGCCGGAATTGTCCAGGAAGGCAAACAAGAATCCCATTTGGCCCATGTGACGGAGCACGCAACGGTCTACGACTTGGCCGAGGCGGGCCTTGCCGAGACGGTCAAGCGATGGTTTGGGCAGGGCAAAGCAAACGCCGAAACGCTGGGGGAGTTGATGTACTTCGATTTACACTGCAAGCGGGACGAGTTGCCGACGGGGTTAGCGATTCAGGCTGCGAGGTTGGCCAAGATGAACTACTCCGCTGCGACGCTCGAGCGGGAAATTCCCAGAGCGCTCGCTGAGTTCGAGCATTTGTCGCGACAGCCCGGTGGCATGGGAAAGTTCGCCCTTATCCCCTTCGTCCAGGCAGCCCTCTATGGCGAAACCAAGGTGCCCATAAGGCGCCAGACAAAACAAATCGGCGTTCAGGAGGTTCGCGTCTTTCATGACCGTTCGTTCCGAGTCCCGTCGGCAACGTTGGTTGTGGTGGGCGATTTCGACGCGACCAAAGCTCGTCAAGAGATCGAACAGCGCCTTGGCACTCTGGCGCAGAACAAGACCGCGACTTCGACACGCCCTGTGCTGATGCCGGGCAAACACCGCGTGCAATGGGACGTGCCGAAGCGGCATGCGTTTGTCGCTTGGCGGATTCCAGAGGTCAGTGCGTCAGACTATCCGGCCGTCTGGCTGGTGGGCCGGCTGCTACAAAACCGGCTGTTCGACTCGGCCGCCCGCGCGGGGGCTGGGCAGTTTCAGGTCTACACCGACCTGGACCAAATGCTGGTTATCGGGTGCGAGGTACAAGACGAGCCAAGCTTCGACGCCGCCCACAGGGCGGTCATGAGCGAACTGGAACGGCTGCGCCAGCCGGGTGGCATCGACCGGGCCGCTTTGCGACTGGGTTGCGATCAGCTTGAGCGATTTCAAAAGACGAACCTGGACGAAGTCCCGCTACCGCAAGGCATGACGCGCGCGATGGCCCGCGCGAATCTCGAGTTGCAGCGACTCGTGGTGCAGACGCTTGTCGGCGACTGGGAGCAATTCTTGACGAAGCTGAGGGCCGTCTCGTCTCGGTCAGCCGAGGCCGCGGTTGGTAAGTGGTTGTCCCCTGAGCGGGCATGCTTCGTCGAAGTCGTACCCGAAGGTGGCGAGTGACGAGGGCGCAGGTCGACCTCGTCCGACCTCTACGATGGCGTCTGAAGGTGCCGGCTATCATTCCAGAATGAAATGGCCGGTTCCTCTCGCGAGTGCTCATAACCCAGCGCGCTGAGCGCTGCTGTGGAGAGAATGAAATATCGCGCGTCCTGGACCGGCAAACCGAGCCACCGGGCCGCCAGCACCCGCGAAAAATGGCTGTGACCAAACATCAGCAGGCTGGCGTCTCGCTGACGCACTCGAGCGATCACGCGGTCGGCGCGGGCGGTGAGCGTCGCGAAGGATTCGCCGTTGGGACAACCGTCGCGGAACAAAAGCCACCCCGGTCGCTGCTGGCGGATTTCGGCCGTCCGCCGCCCCTCGTAGTCGCCGTAGTTCCACTCGGCCAGGTCGGGATCGACGTCGGCCTGCTGGCCGAAGCCCGCCAGTTCGCAGGTGCGGCGGGCGCGGCCGAGGGGGCTGGTGAGCACGGCGGCGAACGTCAATTCGCGCAATCGCCGACCGAGTTCGCGCGCCTCGGCCTCGCCGCGCGACGTGAGCGGAATGTCGGTCAGTCCCGTGTGCCGCCCGGAAAGCGACCACTCGGTTTCACCATGCCGTGCCAAGTATACGGTCGGCAACTCCTCGCTCATGGCCACAACCTCGCCGTTGTCTTTCAGCTAAGGGGCAAAAACTTCCTGGGCGTTGAGCACGTCATTGACAACGCTCAACCGCAGCACCCGATTGCCCGATTCTAGGCCGACGACAACGGCGCTCAGGCAACCGAAGAAGGCGGTCAGTTGCGGCGGCGTGCAACTTGAGAGCCAGCCGTAAAGGAGATTCGGATCATAGAACCGAAAGAAAGATTGTTTGCCCCGCTCGTCCTGACGGGAAAAAACACTGCGAAGGTGGCCGAGCACCTCCTCGAATTCGGCCTCCGCCTCGGCCAGGATCCCTGGGTTCTTGCCGATCGCGGCGTGCCACGACAAAAGGAAGGCGCAATCGGGGCGCACCTCGATCAGATAGGGCGCTACGGCGGCCAGATAGGGCGAAGACGCACCCGATAGGAGCGTTTCGGTGCGAAGGCTTTCACGCTTCGCCTCCTGCACCAGAGCATGCGCAATCGAGCCATCGACGATGGCATAGAGCTGTCCCGCAGCTTCCGCCGGTTGCCGGAGCCGCAACAAATGACCATAGGATGAGGCATCGAGCGTCGGGTCGTCATCCGGCGGCATCCCCGCCTCGGCCTGCGACGGATCCACGCCCCCGACCTTACCACCCGGGGGAGGCGAGTCATGGGTTGCCGGCGCCTGCCGGTTCACCCCATCGAACGGGGCATGCATACGCTCGAGCCCCTCAAATGCGTCGCGGCCGACAAAGACGGTGCCTGAATCGCCCGGCGACTGTCCGGGTTTCCAGGCCAGCGGAGGCAAATCGGCTCGCGTCGGCGCGGTGGGCCGATGCCGTTGCGTCTCATCTCCAGGGAGCGCCTCAAGCTGGAGTGGCGCCGGTTCGGCGCCTTCCAGCGACACGGAAAAAAGGGTTCGACCGGCGCGGATCTGGTCGCCCGTTTGTACGGTCGCTTCGACCACCTGCCGCCCATTAAGGAACAGGCCGTTACGGCTCCCCAGGTCGCGAACCTTCGGGGTTTCTCCCGAAAACTCGATCGAGAAGTGCGTCCCCGACATGGTCGGGTCGTCGGTGATGGCGATGTCGGCTTTGCTCGTGCGTCCCACGCGCAGGGATTCTTCCGGGGCGAGCAGAATACGTTGTCCGGCCCGGGCGCCGCTTTGAATTGTAATGGTTAGCCGCACGTGAACGCTCGCTCTTCCGCTCCCATCGGTCGGAATGCCACGCTGGCGACGCCACGCTCCGTGATCACACCGCCCAAAGAAACTATATCCCGGATCTCTGGCTGCCCGCTCAATTATCCTGGACTTTCTGTTCACGGTTGCCAAGTATTTGCTCGCCGCCGGCCAATTCCGTTGGCTGGCCTGCGATCGAGGGCTGAGATGCCCGCCCGGTATTCGACTCGTGGGAACCCCAAAGGGCCAATAAGAACGCACAAGCCGCCAACGGCAGCAAGCCGGCCACAAAGATTCCATCGGCGTAGGAGCCCGTCTGGTCCACACGCTGGCCGACCAGATTCTGCATGGCGGCGGTGCAAGTCCATGTGGCACAACCCAATACGCCTGTCACTTTGCCCTGATGGCGGACCGAAAGTTCCTGAGTCAACGAGTAATAGTTGGGAAACAGGCCAAGTCCGCCAAAGCCGATAAGCAGGAGCATCCCCAGAAGGAGCGGCCCGGGCGGCAAATGGGCAGCCACGGTGGCCAGCCCCGTCAGACACGCGCAAGCAGCAAACGTTGTCATGCGGGCGCGGTGAAGCGGCCAGCCGACCAAGGTGAGCCGTTTCGCGACCAGCCCGACCGTCAGGCTTCCCGTGCCCGCGGCCGCGAAATAGGCCGACGTGAACCAATTGACGGCCGTTCGATCGTAGTGATGAAACTCGCGCAGAAACTTGGGGAGCCAGGCGCGGAAGAAATGGAAACAGAGGTTGATCAGAACGACCGTCAGCAGAAGCGCCGCAAAGCGTCGCCAAAAGACGAAAGTTTCGCTCGGGGCCTGGCCGGTCGTTGCACGGCCCAGGTGAGGGTTCGCGCTTTGCTCGCGGGTTTCGGCACGGTCTTGCCTGCTCGGTTGGAGATGGTCGTCCTTTGCGCCCCGGTGTTCCAGGTCCCCGGCGCGAACCGTCCACAGCCAGGGCACGATCCACGCCAGCCCCAACACGCCGATGACCTGAAATGGCATTCGCCACGAGCCCGGCACGTCGCTCACCAGCACCTGCACCACCAGCGGCGTCAGGATGGCGCCGACCGCGGCGCCGCTCTGCAGCAGGCTGTTCCCCAGAGGACGATCCTGCGGCGACAGAAGGCGCTGCGAAGTGACCAGGGCGCAGGGCCACTGGCCGGCTTCAAAGAAACCTAGCGCCACCCGGCATACCAAAAGGCCAAGATAGCCGGCAGGAAGGGCGTCTCGCATGGCCGGCGGCACCAGCGCCTCGCCGATCGGCTCGGCGTAGGCGGCTGCGAACCCCGAAATCGACCAGCCCGCCAGCACGAGCGGATAAAGCCAGCGGATGCTCACAACGTCGGCAACCAGGCCGGTGACGAGACCTCCTAACGCAAAGGCCACGCCGAAGCCGAACTCAAGGTTGCCGTACTGCTCGTTGTTGAGGTGCAACTCGCGGCTGATGTCGGTGATGGTCACCGCCAGCGTCTGGCGATCCATGTAGTTGAGCATGGTGGCCAGCAGCAGAATGCCGCAGACTTGCCATTTCCAGGCAGACGAACGGACGGGGGCGACGCCGTTCAGCCGTTCCATGAGCTGCCATCCCAGGCCAGCACCCGATGCAGCAGCTTCACGACGTCGTCAGCGAAAACGCGAAACAGCGTCTCTCCTTTTTCAGCGCTCGCGAAACGCGGGTCGCCGATATGCCCCGGAGCGCTGCGGTCTTTAGTCACCCAGCCGCGGTAAGCGGGCTCAAAGCCGACGCCAAAATCGACCGGCTCGACCCTCGTCAGGTCGCCGACCAGGTGCGGCGCGATTCGCAGCATCATCGACGTCTCCCACTCGCAGGCATGGCCCATGCGTTGCTGCTGAATCGTCGTGTCGACCAGGTGCGGCTGCCCACCCAGCGTCCAGTACGTGGAAAATACGAGCAGCAGATCTTTGCGCTGCCGGTGTCTCTGCCGCACCTCAAAGACGGCCTGCTCGCCCGGCACGATATTGCCGCCGTGACCGTTGACGAGCACGATTCGCTTGAACCCGTGGAAGATGAAGTTCTCCATCAGGTCGGCCAGCACGTCGAGATACGTCCGGGGCGCGGCGGAGAGCGTGCCCGCAAAGTCGAGGTGGTGATCGGAGTTACCCAGCCAGAGCAGCGGGGCAAACAGCACGCGGTCTCCGACTCGCTCCGCCGCCCGGCGGATCACTTCGCCCAGCAGCATGCTGTCTGTGAACACCGGCATGTGCCGGCCGTGCTGCTCCAGCGCGGCAACGGGAAAAACGATCGGCGTGTCTTTGGGCAGGTCGGCAACCTGCGGCCACTTGAGGTCGCTGAGTTGCATGGATGGTGGGGGGCAACAGTATAGGAGGCGCAACAGAAAACCCGGTCGCAGGCGGGGCAGGTACCTGGACCGGGCTGTGCCAGACGTGGGTCTGGTTCTCTCAAGCTAGCAATTAAGGCCAGCGATTTCAATACGCCCGGAAGGATTTTGAGCGTCGCATCCTGGTGCGATGCGGCGCTCGCCAAGATCGGGAATTTCCTGACACTTGCTCCTCGAAGATGCCAACTTCCCCGTCAAACCGAGCCCGTGGCGGATTTCATCTCCAAGAGTCGCAGCTTCATCCGCATCCCTTCGCAGGCCGAATGGCGGCCCGTCGCCCCAGCCGCGCTGACCACGCGGTGGCAAGGCACGATCAGCGGCACGCGCCTCGTACGCATGCAACTTCCCACGGCTCTTGCAGCGCGCGGATGCCCCGCACGTGCGGCCAACTCGCCGTACGTGAGCGACGAGCCAAAAGGAATTCGGCGGCAGATCTGCACCACGCGCATCTGGAAGGGAGTGAGACCGGAGCCATCGACGGGCACGTCGAGAAAGTCGTCTTGCGCTCCGTCGGCGTAGGCCTGGAGACGGCGGACCAAGGGCTCCGACTCGCTCGCGTCCTCCACCAGTTCGACGTCTCCCGCTTCCGTGGCGGCGTACACGCCGGCCAAGGCCTCTTGCGGCGTGCCATGGCCAAACGAGAGCTGCATGACCGTCCCCTTATCGATCACCAGCGACATCCACCCCAACGCCGATGGAAAAACGACCGCTCGCCGCACGGCGCTCGCGCTTGCCTCAGCCGAGTTGATCTCATGGCGCGGTCGTTTCATCGCACTGCGCTCGCTCCTCGCCCTCGCGCAACGGCTTTGACATCGTCAGATGCCGCATTCTATACTGCAGCAGGCTCACAGCAACATCTTGCGCGCATGACCCCAAGGTTCGTTCTCGAGCGCCGTGCAAGCGACCTGGCAGAGGGACATCCTGAATGAACGACTACAGTTCGTTGTGTGACGATTTCTACGTCAACATGAACCTCAGCACGGAGATGGAGCTCCCGAACAACCGCGAGACCGTTCTGCACTATTTCGAGCGCATCCAGAAAACCTACCCCACGATGCGCAACTTCTATTGCCGCGAAAAGGGGGATTTTGTTCTCGAGGAGGACAAGGATCGGGGGCACTACCGTTGGGCGACGATCGAAAACCGGCGTGTCTGTTCCGGGCAGGTGAATCCCGGCTCGGTGAACGAGGCGCTCGCGCAGCATAGGTTGGTGCTGGAGCTGGCGCCTTACATGCTCTCGGTCAGCCCGCTCGACTGCGAGGCGCTCGATTTGTTGTTCGGCTTCGATTTCACCTATCGGGGCAATCACAACCAGCTCGTGGCCGAGGCGCTCGGCCTGAGCCCGGCGCTGGAGCGATTGGCCGAGCTACCCGGAGCCAGCATCATCAATCACGAGCCTTCCATCACGCTGGCCCTCGACGAGGATTGCCGGACCCAGTGCCGGCTGAGCATCGAGACACGCACCAACGCCTATCAGGTCCGCACCGGCGATTATCCCGAAGAGCAGCTCAGCGTTTATCTCACGGCGCGCCAGTACGGCAGCCTGGGGCCCGACAGCACGTTCGTCACGGCGCTTGAGCACCTGACCCAAATCTGCCACGAGATGGTTGACAATTACATCATCGAAAACGTCCTGCGTCCGCTGGCGCGGGCCATTGCGCTGAAGTAGCCCATGGCGGTCCATTTCAGCGAATTTGCCCGCAGTGTTCAGGTCGAGACGGCGTTTAACGTGCTTGCGGTCGCCAAGCGCTTGAAACTCGCCGGCAAGCGCGTGATCGAACTGGAGATCGGCGACAGCCCGTTTCCCTCGACCGCGTCGGCCAAGGCAGCCGGCATTGCTGCGATCCGCGAAGACCGCTCGCACTATTGCCCGTCGGTGGGACTTCCCGAACTGCGCGAGGCGGCCAGCCGCTACGTCAACCGGGAGCACGGTCTGTCCACGACGGGCGCGAACATCGTCGTCGGTCCCGGTGCCAAGGTCTTCGAGCTCCTCTTTTGCGAGGCCTTTTTAAACCCTGGCGACGGGGTGCTCGTCTTCAGCCCATACTTTCCCACCTATCTGCCGAACATCGCCCGCCGCGGCGCCCGGCCCTGGCTTTCGGACCTGAAGCACGAGCGCGAATTCCGGCCGAATCTGGACGACATCGAACGATTCCTCCAACATGATCCGCATCCCAAGGCGATCTTTCTTAACAGTCCGCACAATCCCACGGGGGGCGTGGCGCGGCGCGAAGATCTCCAGGCGCTGGGCGACCTGATACGCGGCCGGGACATCGCCGTTTTCAGCGACGAGCCTTACGACCAGATGGTGTGGCGTGGCAAGCACGAGACGCTGCTGGCCCAGCCCGGCATGCTCGATCAATGTGTGGCGGCCTACACCTTCAGCAAGTCGTACAGCATGAGCGGCTGGCGGGTCGGTTTCGCCGCGGCCTCGGTGCCGGTGGTCGAGTTGTTTTCGACGCTTCTCAACACATCGCTTTCATGCGTGGCCCCCTTGGTGCAGTTAGCCGCGGCCGCCGCCTTGGAGCAAGACGGCCAGGAGCGTGACTCGACCATGAAGCGGTTTCGCGACAAGGTCGAGCTGATGGCCGCCGGGCTGAATCGGATCGAGGGGGTGCGATGCCTCGATCCGAGCGCAACGTTCTACCTATTTCCCTCTGTGGCCGCCGTGTGTAACCGCCTGGGCATTAAATCGCATGGCCTGGCCATGTATTTGCTCGAAGCGGCGGACGATCGTTTGGGCGTCGCCTGCCTGGGAGGAGAATCGTTTGGCGCCGCCGGCGGAGGCTTTTTGCGATTCAGTTGTGCCGAGCCAGACGAGTTACTGCAAGAAGCGCTCGCCTTTTTGCCGGACGCCTTTTCTCGCAGCGACCGCGTGGCGGCCTATCTCAGCCGGCACCCCGAGTATCGCTTGCAGCAGCCTTACGCAGAGTAGGCCCGGTACTCCGTGACGGGCCGGCGGTCGCGTCGCAACCGCCTTTTGGCCGTCGAGCATTGGAGCCACTTCCAGTACCGGGCGCCGAGGCATCGTGGCTGTGAGAGATCGCACGTGGTCGAAACATGGTCGACCGGTGGCCGCCGCCGACCTGCGCGGTTATGCTACGCTACGAGCTGCACGAGATAACTCTCGGCGCGCCAAGTCCCACCCGCGAGATGCTCCCATGACCGCCAGCAGCCCGATGACCGCGGCGCAGTTCATTCTCGACCAGCAGCGTTTGCGCCACCCGCGGGCTTCCGGTGATTTCTCCTGGTTGCTGTGCGGCATCACGCTGGCGGCCAAGATCGTGGCCGCCCAGGTCCGCCGCGCCGGCCTGAGCGACATCATGGGCGCGGCCGAAGACACGAACGTGCACGGCGAACAGCAGCAGCGGCTCGACGTGTTTGCCAACAAGGCCCTGTTGCACGCCCTGGGCAATCGCGGCAACGTCGGCGTGCTTGCCTCGGAAGAGAACGAAGAGCCCGTCGTCGTGCTGGAAAACCCGGAACACGGCGAGTATATCGTCGTCTTCGACCCGCTCGACGGTTCAAGCAATATCGACGTGAACGTGAGCGTGGGGACAATTTTCTCCATCTTCCGCCGCAACGTAAGCAACACGGCCAATCCGGCCTCCGACGTTCTTCAGCCGGGTCACCGCCAGGTGGCGGCCGGCTACGTGCTCTATGGTTCCTCGACGATGCTGGTCTATTCAACCGGTTTCGGCGTTCACGGCTTCACGCTCGATCTGTCGATTGGGGCCTTCGTCCTCAGCCACCCGAACATCCGGATGCCCCCGCGCGGGAATCTGTACTCGGTGAACGAGGCCAACTCAGACAGTTTCCCCGAAGGCTGCCGCCGCTATTTGGATTGGCTGCGATCAGGCGAGGCGGGCGTGGCCTATTCGTCGCGCTACATCGGATCGCTGGTGGCCGACTTTCATCGCACGATGCTCAAGGGCGGGGTTTTTCTTTATCCGCCCACGCAGCGATACGCCGACGGCAAGCTGCGGCTGCTCTACGAAGCCAACCCGATCGCTTTCCTCGCCGAGCAGGCCGACGGGGTGGCGACCGACGGGCGTCAGCGCATTCTCGACCTTGTGCCCGGCGCGTTGCACCAGCGCACGCCGCTTTACGTCGGCAGCCGGTTCGAAATGGAACGACTAAACGAGTTTTTGGCCGAGTAGCACGGCGCGGTCGGTCTCATTGCCCCGTCACCCGGCCGACGCCGAACTGGTCGCCCGCGGCAAAGGGGGTCCGGCCGCGGAAGTCGATCTCCACCATTTTTTCGCTGTGGACCTCGCGACCGTGCTCGTCGGCGAGCGCCGTCAGCGTGCTTTTGGTGGCGGTGTCGATCACCTCGCCAGTCGAAGGATAAGCGAACTTGCCGTCGAGACTGAACGTCACCCAACCCGGCTGCTCACGCACGGCGATGCTGGTTGTTTGCTGGGGCGGCTCGGAGGTGTTGTCGAAGACGTGGACGCGCTGGTTGAAGGCGTCGACCACCCAGATTTCTTTCTCGTCGGGCGTCAGGCCGATGCCGTGGCTCGGGCATCCGTGACGCTTCACGGGTCCGGTCGCGAAGCCGGCCACCTCGACGCGGTGCAGCTTCTTGCCCGTCGTGAGGTCGCCGATCTCGAAACCAAGCAGCCCGTTAACGCAAATGTAGGCCCGCGTACGCACGCCGTTGACAGTAAAGGGGCGAATTGCACCGGAGAAGGGGCCGACCTCTTGCACGACTCGGTGGCTCGTCGTGTCGGCTACGAACAGTATCGGCGACTTGAGGCCGCCTAAATACATTCGCTGTCCGTCGCGGCTGACCACGGTGTTGTGCGCCCCGCTTTTGGTTTCGATCGAAGTGATGAGCCGTCCGGTCGCCGCGTCGATCACGTTCCAGGTGTCCTTCTCAAAGGACGGAACGTACAGGATCTTTCCATCCGGCGTGATCGACATCCGGTCGGTGCCGTTCGGCGGCGACGTTTCCCAAAGCGTCTCTTCGCTTACCAGGTCGATGCAATACAACTTCGAACGCGTAGTGAAATAGAGCCGTCCGGTGGTCGCACACGCACAAACCCCCTTGATGTTGTCCGGCTTTGGGTCACGGCTGGCCGGCGTTTCGATTCGTTTGACGAGTTTGTGGCCCGCGTCGATATCGAACACCAGCACGCCGGCCCCTCCAAAGCTCAGGTCATCGCGTATTCCGGGGCAGACGACGTAGAGGGAACGGTGCACGCCATCATCGGGCCGGGCGTCGCCGTTAAACGAGACGAGAAAAGCTGCAACCAGCACCCAGAACCAAAGGCGATGACAAACGGAGCGCGGCATGGTGATACCACAGCAAAGATGGAAGTGAGGCACAACCGGGAAGCACGCCTCCCCGCTGGCCGGCGTTGTCCGCCATTCTAACTTGCGGCCTTCACCTCGCCACGGCAGTCCTCGTCAAAAGGGCCGAGACGTGCTAGATTTCCTGCCGAAGGTGAACACCATGAATCGCGAAGATGCCTGGACACTGGTCTGCGAATACACGGCGAGTGACAGCCTGCGCAAACACATGCTGGCGGTTGAGGCGGCCATGCGGGGGTACGCGAACCGCTTCGGTGAAGACATCGACAAATGGGGAATCGTCGGCCTGCTGCACGACTTCGACTACGAGCGCTGGCCCAATCCGCCCGATCACCCGCTGAAGGGGGCAGAGATTCTCGCGGCGAAGGGTTACCCGGGCGAGGTGATCTATGCGATCAAGTCGCACGCCGACTATCTGACCGATTGCCCCCGGGTATCGCGCCTCGACAAGACGCTCTACGCCTGCGACGAGTTGGCGGGCTTCGTCACGGCCGTGGCCTTGCTGCGACCCGAGAAACTCAGCGGCATGCAGGCCTCGAGCGTCAGGAAAAAGATGAAGCAAAAGAGCTTCGCTGCAGCCGTCAGCCGCGAAGACATCGTCCGCGGCGCCGAAGATCTAGGCGTGCCGCTCGACGAACATATTCAGTTCGTGATCGACGCGATGCAGGTGGCAGCGGCCGCGCTCGGCCTGTGAAGTATTCCGCTGAACTCGCGGCCCGTTCCTTCTCCCGCCGGGAGAGGCCAAGTGAGGGCGCGTTGAAGTGGCAAACCGGCTGAGCGCGAAAATTACGCCCACCGCTCGCCGTCTTCTCAAAGGAACGACGGGACGACTTCGCTAATTCCCCCAGTACCCACCGAACCAGTCGATCGGGTAGGTGACCTGGTAGTCGTAGCCACCGAAGAACGTTCCGCCCGGCGGGGCGAACGGGCCGGCCGGCGCTCCGCGGAAATAGGTGCTCTGGGCACCGTAATGTGCGGGTGGCGTCGTGCCCGATAACATCGGGTAGTTCGGTTGCCTCGCTCGGAAAGGCGCGTATAGCCCGTAGTAGGCGCTATACGGAGTGTAGTAGGTTCTGTAGGGCGCATAACCCGCATAGCCGCCATAATAGGCGCCGGCACGCCCGGGGCACTGTGCGCTGGTGGGCAGGCTCATCCCGCAGAGGAGAAACACCAGCGAAAGGAGCACGATTCTCATAGCACACCTCCTGCGTTGTTCGCCGGCGAGCGAAAGACCGATTGCAATGTAGGTCATGTTCAGAGTTCCGGCAAGCGCTCACGCCAGCAATGCGTGAATCACGTTGCCGTGCACGTCAGTCAGCCGGCGGTCGATGCCGTTGTGACGGTAGGTCAGCTTCTCGTGGTTGATGCCGAGCAGGTGAAGCACCGTGGCGTGCTGGTCGTAGCAGTAGGTCGGGTTGAGGACCGCCTTGTACGACCATTCGTCGCTCTCGCCGTAGGTCGCGCCGCCTCTGATCCCGCCGCCCGCCATCCAGGAGGTGAAGGTGAACGGGTTGTGATCGCGCCCCTTGCTCCCCTGGCTGCAGGGCATGCGGCCGAATTCGGTGGTCCAGATCACGATTGTGTCGTCGAGTAGGCCGCGGGCGTCGAGGTCCTTGAGCAACGCCGCCGCGGGCCGGTCCATGCTCCGTCCCATGTCGCCGTGGTCTTTGGCGATGTCTTCGTGGCTGTCCCAGTTGCGGCGGGGGAAACCGTTGTCGGCCCCGCTGAAGAGCTGCACGAACCGCACTCCCCGCTCGAGCAGCCGCCGGGCCACCAGGCAGTTGCGGCCAAAGTCTTGCGTGGCCGGCTGGTCGAGGCCGTAGAGTTTCAGCGTGGCCTCGGTCTCGTCTTCCAGGTTGAGCACTTCCGGCGCGCTGAGTTGTAAGCGAGCGGCCATCTCGTAGCTGGCGATGCGGGCCTCCAGCCGCGAGTCCCCCGGGCGCGTCGCCAGATGCTCGGCGTTGAGCGTCCCCAGCACTTCCAGGGCGGCTCTTTCGCTCTCGGCCGTGATGAACTCCGCCGTCGCGGGCGGACGCAGGTCCGCGATCGGGTTTTTGGCTCCTGGCCGCACCATCGTGCCCTGATGCGCCGCGGGCAAGAAACCGGCGCTCCAGTTGCCCGGCCCGTTGGGGGCAAAGCCGCGCGAGTCGGGCAGAACCACGAACGTCGGCAGGTTGTCGTTCATGCTCCCCAGCCCGTACGAAACCCATGCTCCCATGCTGGGGAACCCCGGCAACACGAAACCCGTGTTCTGCATGAACGTGGCCGGACCGTGAACGTTCGACTTGGAGACCATCGAGTGGATGAAGGCCATTCGGTCGACGCATTCCGCCAGGTGCGGGACTAACGAGCTCATCCATTTGCCGCACTGGCCGTGCTGCGCCCACTGCCAGGGGCTCTTCATGCACGCTCCGGGGGAGCTTTGAAAGAGCTCCACCTTCTCGCCCGGATCGAAGGGCTGACCGTCGCGCTCGATCAGCTCCGGCTTATAGTCAAACGTGTCGCACTGGCTGGCCGCCCCCGACATGAAAAGTTGCACAACCCGCTTCGCCTTAGCGCGGTGGTGCAGGCCGCCGTCGAGCTCCGACCGGGGGGCCGGGGAAGTCATCTCCGCCAGCAGCCCCTGTTCGCCGAGAAGCCGCGCCAGCGCGATGCCTCCCAGCCCTCCTCCAAGACGCCAAAGGAGATCGCGGCGGTTCAAAGCAGCATTTTTGACGGGAGCGTGTGGGTTAGTCATTTACGCATCGCGTTCAGTCGACGAACACAAACTCGTTGCTGTTAAAAATCACACGGCAGGCGTTCGCCAGACCGAACCGCTGAGCATAGCTGACCAGGCGCTCTCGCTCGCCGGCAGTCGGAATACGCCCTAAAGCGAACCGGTAGGCCGCGTCAATTTGGCCCGAAAGGTCGTTGACCGCGCCCGACACCCGCTCGGCGAGGTGCTGCGCCTGATGCACCGACAGCGGATTGTTGAGCAGCGAGAGCGCCTGCAGGGCCGTGAGCGTGGTGTTGCGTTTGGGAGTCAGGATCGACGGATCGGCGCAGTCGAGACATTCCATGAACGGATCGGGAACGCTGCGCACGAGGAATCGGTAGACGCTGCGCCGGCAGGAGCCCGGCGCGTCAACGTCATAGCGCTCGTAGTCGTAAACCGGCGAATGGTCGTCTTTGAAATAGAACTGTTGTACCGAGGGCCCGCCCATCTGTCCGTCGAGCCGGCCGGTGGCGACGAGCATGGCGTCGTGAACCGATTCGGCGTCGAGCCGCATGCGGTTCATCCGCCACAGCAGCCGGTTGCCCGCGTCGATTTTTGCATAGTCGGGCTTCTCGGCTGACGCTTGCCGGTAGACGGCGCTGGTGACGATCAGCCGGTGAAGTTCCTTGAGCGATTCGCCGTGCTCCATGAACCAGCGGGCCAGCCAATCGAGCAGTTCCGCGTGGGTCGGCGGAGATCCCATCCGGCCAAAATCGTTCGGTGTGTCGACGATCCCCTGCCCAAAGTGGTACTGCCAGACGCGGTTCACGATCGAGCGCCGCACGAGCGCGTTGCCGGGATCGGTAAGCCAGTTCGCCAGGGCCGCGCGGCGTCGTCCCTCGTCGCCCGCATGGGCGATGACAAACTCTGCCGACGGCCCCGACACACAAGCAACCGCGCCCGGCGACATGAGCTGCTTCGGATTGCGGACGTCGCCCCGCGCGAGTAAATGGACCGACCGGGGTTCGCGCGCCGGCGTGAAACTGCCCTGCGGCGCAAAGTCGTGGCAAGCGGCAAACACCATCTGCTGCGCCGGTAACGCCGAGAGTTTGGCTTGTAGTTCGGCCAGCCGGTGCGCAACCGCGGCCATCTCGTGCCGGACCGCGGGTTCGAGCGATACCAGCGCCTGGTGGCGTCGCTCGTCGGCCAGCGCCGCAAGTTTAAAACTCAACTCCTGTCGCGGCGAAAGCATCGTTCCGCTTGGGTCGGTGATTCTCTCGCGGCTGCTGAAACCGTCGACGAGGTTCCTCTTGGCCCAGCCCGGCGGCGCCTCGATCGAGTCGAGGGCCGACACGTCGCAACCCGCTGCCGCGTTTCGGCCGTCAGCAAAGGCAAGCAATTCGGCCAAAGCAAAGATCCAGTCCCCGGTACGCTTCCAGAGCCGCGTGGCGGTGATGCGCAGGTACCGGCCCCCCTTTCCCTCCGCGTGGATGCGATAAGGTGTATCGCCCGGATGCGGATAGTCGGCTCCCGTCTCGTCGGCCAACAGTTGGGAGGTGGCAAACGTCGGGTCGTCGGACAACTCGACGCGGAACCGGGCAGGAAAACCGAAGCCGGGGCCGGGATGGCCGCCGTACACCACGTGGGCCGGAACAAGCACCACGTCGTCCAGAGGAAGCGATCGACCGAGGTCGACCTGCACCCATTTGGTCGACTCCGGCGTGGGCATGATTTGGCTGTGGTAGCCGAGCGTGGGGCTCGCCTCACCCGGCTCGATCGGCAGGGCAGACAGTTCCTGCTCCGTGGCCGCCATCTGAGTGTCGAGCGCCTCGATTTCGGGCGAGCGCTGTTGACGCACCTCGGAAGCGAGCGCTTGTTGCCTCGATTCCACGGACTTTTTTTCCGCCAGCAGTTCCCGCCGCCTGGTGGCGACGCGAGGGTCGGCATCGTAGGGCCGCTCGGCTCGGTCGATTCCGGCGAACACGGCCTGCAAGCGATAATAATCCTCCTGGGTGATCGGATCGAACTTGTGGTTATGGCAGCGAGCACAATGGACGGTCAGGCTGAGAAAAGTCGACGCGGTCGTGGCCACCATGTCGTCGCGGTCGTTCGAGCGAGCGATGTCTTTGTCGACCGTTCCTTCGCGCAGCTCGACGTGGCCGACAAAGTCCCAAGGACCGGCAACCAGAAAGCCTGTGGCGACGATGGCTTGCGGATCGTCGACAAACAGCACGTCACCGGCAATCTGCTCCGCGACGAAACGGCTGTAGGGCTTATCGGCGTTGAGAGACTCGATCACCCAGTCTCGATAAGGCCAGGAGTTTGGCCGCGGCTTATCCTTGTCGTAGCCATGCGATTCGCCGTAGTGGACCACGTCGAGCCAGTGGCGGCCCCACCGTTCACCGTAGTGGGGCGAGGCCAGCAAGCGGTCGACCAACCGCGGGTAAGCGTCGAGCGAAGAATCGTTGGCAAATTCGTCAAGTTCCTCTGGAGCGGGCGGCAATCCGTGCAGGTCGAACTTCAGCCGCCGCAAAAGCGTGCGGCGATCGGCCTCGGCGGATGGCTCTAGCCCCTGATCGTGCAACTTTTTCAGAACGAACGCATCGATAGGAGTCCTTACCCACGTCGATTCCAAGTCGGGGACGTGTGAATCTTGCAGCGGCTTGAGCGACCACCAGTCTCCTTTAAGGCCCACTCGCTCCTTAAGCGCGAGTCCATCCGGCCAAATCGCGCCCTGCTCAACCCAGCGACGAATTGCCGCCACCTGCTCGGCCGCCAGCGGCGGCGCCCCCTTGGGCATCTCGGGTGATTTTCCGGAGATATATTCAACGAGCAGGCTTTCGGCCGGTTTTCCGGGAACGACGACGGGGCCGCTTTCGCCCCCCTTCAACAGGTCCTCGTGTCGAGCGATGGACAGCCCCCCCTTAGCATCCTCGCCCTGATGACACCGCACGCAGTGCGCCTCGAAAATCGGTGCGACCCGCTCGCGAAAAAAGGCATCGTCTGCCGGAACGGGCAGGGCAGGAACCAGACAGAAGACCAGAAGGCCGGCAACGCGCAGCGTCGGGCAAGCGAAGCAAGCGTGGAACGACAGGTTTGTTTGACCGGAGTGCCGCATGGTGCCATCATAATGCCGGCGGCCGCGCATGGGGAGCGCGGCGATACCCTGCCGGAGACCATCGTTGCCCAAGCGACCGATAGCCACACTACGGTTCGTCGTCGTTCTTGCGGCGCTTCTCGGCTCTGGCGTGCCGACGCGCGGCGCAGAGCCCACGAGGCGCCCAAACATCGTTCTGATTCTGGCGGACGACCTGGGCTTCTCCGACCTCGGCTGCTACGGGAGCGAGATCAACACGCCCAACCTTGACGCGCTGGCGGCGGGCGGACTGCGGTTCACGCAGTTCTACAACACGGCCCGATGCTGGCCGACGCGGGCCGCGCTTCTGACGGGCTATTACGCCCAGCAAGTGCGGCGCGACACCGTGCCCGGGGTAGTTAGCGGCGGCCGCGGCGTGCGGCCCGCCTGGGCACGGCTGCTGCCTGAGCTCTTGAAGCAGTTCGGCTACCGCTCGTATCACTCGGGCAAGTGGCACATCGACGGCATGCCGGTGGCCGGCGGTTTTGATCGATCTTACCTGTTGCAAGACCAGGGCCGCTTCTTCAGCCCGCGCGACCATTACGAGGACGACCAGAAACTACCGCCCGTTGAACCGGGTAGCGGCTACTACGCCACGATCGCCATCGCCGATCACGCCCTGCGATGCCTGCGGGAACACGCCGACAAGTATGCCGACCAACCTTTCTTCAGCTATGTGGCGTTCACGTCTCCCCACTTTCCGTTGCAGGCCTTGCCGGAAGACATCGACCGTTATCGCGACCGATATCGCCGGGGGTGGGAAGAGCTACGCCGCGAGCGTTACGCTCGGATGACGAAACTGGGGATTGTGGATGGCCCTCTCTCGGCCGTGGAACGCGATGTCGGTCCGCCCTACGACTTTCCCGAGGCGCTGAAAACGCTCGGTCCCGGCGAGGTGAACCGACCGCTGCCCTGGGATGATTTGACCGACGCGCAGCGCGAGTTTCAGGCCACGAAGATGGCGATCCACGCCGCCATGATCGACCGTATGGACCGCGAAGTCGGCCGCATCGTCGATCAGCTCCGCTCGATGCGCTGCCTGGACGAGACGATTCTTTTCTTTCTCTCCGACAACGGCGCCAGCGCCGAGATCATGGTTCGGGACGACGGCCACGACCCTTCGTCGCCCTTGGGCTCGGCCGGCACCCATCTGTGTCTCGGTCCCGGTTGGTCGAGCGTGGCCAATACGCCGCTGCGCCGGCATAAGACCTGGGTCCATGAAGGGGGCATCTCTACTCCGTTGATCGTCCACTGGCCCAGCAGGCTTTCTGCTCGCGGTGAGTTGCGACGAAATCCGGGACACGTGATCGACCTCGTGCCGACCGTGTTGGAAGCTTGCGGCGGTCGTCGTGGGGAGACCTGGCATGGCGTACCGGTCCCCACGCCGCCAGGCAAGAGCCTGGTGTCGGCCTTCTCGGTTGACGGCAGCCTCGCGCGCGACTGTCTCTGGTGGCTGCACGAAGGCAATCGGGCGGTGCGTGTGGGTGACTGGAAACTGGTGGCGGCCGGTGAAAAAGGCGCGTGGGAGCTCTACGATCTTCGCCTCGACCGCGGCGAAACGAATAACCTCGCGGCCGCGCGTCCCGACCAGGTGCGCGAGTTGGCGGCCCTCTGGCAACGGCAGTTTGACGAATTTTGCCGGCAGGCGCGGGAATAGCCGTAGGCACGTGTCGGCGGAAGAATCGTGGCTTGATGATCGCCAGTCCGACGGTTGAGATTGATCGGCTCCTGACGGGTCTCAGCCATGCCAGGCGTCGCTGGCGTGACACGCCTCTCGCGGAACGCATCCGGCTGGCCGAGCAATGTGCCCGCGGGGTGTTTGCCGCCGCCGATGAATGGGCGGCCGCCGGCTGCCAGGCCAAAGGGATTCCTGCTGACGGCCCGCCGGCCGCCGAGGAGATCGCGGCCGGCCCGATGGCCGTCCTGCGCTATCTGAAATTGCTGATTGCGGTGCTCGGCCAAATCGAGCGCTACGGCCTGCCGCGCTTGCCGGCGGTGCCGCGCACGGGCGACGACGGCCGCACGCTTGTGCCCCTTTTTCCTGCAAGCGGGTTGTACGACTCGCTGATGTTCCCGGGGTACAGCGCCGAGGCATGGATGATGCCGGACATCGCGCTGGCCGACGTTGCCACCCGACAGGCTGAAGGAATTCAACGAAGTTCCCGGCGTGAGGCGACGGCGCTGGTGCTCGGTGCCGGCAACGTCTCTTCCATTCCGCCGGTTGATGCCCTGACAAAGCTTTTTCAGGACGGCCGGGTCGTGTTGTTAAAGCTCAACCCGGTGAACGACTATCTCTCTCCCGTTTTCGAGCGGGCGTTTCAGCCGCTCATCTCCCGTGGCTTTTTGAAACTTTGCGGTGGCGGAGCCGACGTTGGCGCGCACGCGGCTCAAAGCCCGCTCGTCGATGAAGTTCATATTACGGGCTCCTTGGCCGCCCATGAGTCGATCGTCTGGGGGCCGCCAGGGGAGGAGCGCGAGAAGCGCAAGGCCGAGGCCAGGCCGCTGCTTGAGAAGCCGATTACCAGCGAACTGGGTAACGTTACGCCGTGGGTGATCGTGCCGGGACCCTATCACGAGCGAGAACTCGACTTTCAGGCCGAGAACGTGGCGGCAATGATCGTCAACAACGCCTCGTTCAACTGCATCGCGGCGAAGCTGATTGTCACCTGGAAAGGCTGGCCCGATCGCCAGCGATTTCTCGACAAGGTGCAGGCGGTTCTTGATCGCACTCCGCGCCGCGTTGCGTATTACCCAGGCGCCCGCGACCGCTATCGCCGGTTCACCGGTTGTGAGCCGCCCGATAGGCCGCCGGGTACGTTACCGTGGACGATTGCGAGAAATATCGATCCGGACGGTGAGCCCAGATGGATCCGCGAAGAATCGTTTGTCTGCGTGTGTGCCGAAACGGCGCTCGATGCCGATGGCCCGGCCAATTATCTGGGGCGCGCCGTCGAATTTGTGAACGAGCGTGTCTGGGGAACGCTTGGCATCGGGCTGATGGTCCACCCAGACTTCCGTCGCGCGGCCGACAGTCGGGCCTGCTGGCAATCGGCGCTCGCCCGGCTGCGATACGGCGCGATCGGCGTGAATGTCTGGCCGGCGCTTGCCTACGCGGCGATGTGCGTGCCCTGGGGTGGTTACCCCGGTGCCAGCTTAAGCGATCCCCAGAGCGGCATCGGTTGGGTCCACAACCCCTACTTCCTTGAGGGCGTGGAAAAAAGCGTCATCGAGGGGCCGCTTGTCGCCTGGCCGAAGCCGCTGTGGTTTCCTAGCCATCGGCGGTCGCATGTGCTCGCCCGACGGGTAGTCAGCATCTATGATCAGCCCGCTTTCTGGAAAATATGTGGCCTCGCGGCCCCGGCCCTGCTGGGCTAACGGCGTGTCTACCTTCCCGTTCGACACGACCCGCATGCTCTGAACCGTAATCTCGCGGGCAGAACTGCTTGCACCGCAGCGGCGCTGCGAAATTCTGCTACGACCCGATTTGCCCCTCCAGCCCGCAGACCCTGCCTATATGGCGTTTTTCCCTAACTGGCCAAGTTCGCCTCACTTAACTTCCGATGCTAGCTTTGGCGATGGCAAGACTTGCCCAGGTCGGAAAGTCATCCCAGCGGTCCTGGCGAACCTGAAGGAAATGAGGAGACCGAACGTGACGAAGGCGAAAAAGGCCGATACGGTGTCGATCGATCAGAGGACCAAGCGAGGTGATCGCCGCAAGGGAGATCGGCGAACAACCGACAAGCCCGTGGCGGTGGAGCGCCGGCAGATCGAACGCCGCGAGAAGGTCAATCGCCGTCGGCAGATCGATCCCACGACCTGCGAGCGCGAATACACGCCAGACGAGGTCGAATTCATGAACGCGCTCGACCTGTACAAGCGCAAAAGCGGCCGGATGTTTCCTACGTGCAGCGAAGTGCTGGAGGTCATTCGAGACCTTGGCTACGTCAAGGCGTCGCTCCCTCAGGCCACGCCTCTGCCCGCCGCGGACGTACCACAGTCCTTGACGGCGTCGACGGACTCGTCGGGGGAATAACGGCCCCTTTCGGGTGCCGTAGGTACTCGCTCTCACGCCGCGACCCTGGGCTGTCGTATCCCGCGCGCCGCTAGCCGGGCCGACAAGCACGGGGGCACAGCGGCCGCGTTGCCGGAAGAACTCACGAGCTTGAGCGTCCTCGATCCTGGCCGCTTGACATTCCGGCCGGTGGCTTTGAGAATCGACCTTTCCGCTCCCTCCGTGCAGACGCCGCATGCCAACCGGGCCCAAGACCGCTAGTTCCGCGCCAGCCAAACGACATGCGGCCCGCGTCGCCAAGATCCTGGCGAAAACCTACCCCGACGCCAGGTGCGCGCTGAACTTCCGCTCGCCGCTGGAACTGCTCATCGCCACCATCCTTTCGGCGCAGTGCACCGACACGCGGGTGAACATCGTCACCGCCGATCTGTTCCGCAAGTACCGCACGGCCGCCGACTACGCCGACGCCGACGCCAGGCAGTTCGAGAGCGAGATCAAAAGCACGGGCTTCTTTCGTAGCAAAACCAAGAGCATCCAGGCCGCCTGCCGCCGGCTTATCGAGGAGCATGGAGGCAAGGTGCCCCAGGACCTCGATGCGCTCGTCTGCTTGCCGGGAGTGGGACGTAAAACGGCCAACGTTGTCCTCGGCACGGCCTTCGGCATCGCCTCGGGTGTCGTGGTCGACACCCACGTAAAGCGGCTCTCCAAGCGGTTGGGTCTGACGACCCATAAAGAGCCGGAGAAAATCGAACGAGACCTGATGGCCCTGCTGCCCAGCAAAGAATGGGTCGATTTCAGCCACCGGCTGATTCATCACGGCCGGCGGATTTGCCTGGCCCGCCGTCCGAAGTGCGACGAGTGCACGCTGAACAAGATCTGTCCGCGGGTGGGCGTGGAGAACAAGGGATGATTCTTTCGGGCCACGAGATCCGCCGGCAACTCGGCCGCAACATCGTGATCGATCCGTACGACGAGCGGCAGCTCAATCCCAACAGCTACAACCTCACGCTGCACGACGAGCTGATGACGTATGAAGAGCTTGTGCTCGACATGCGGAGGGCCAACCGCGTGCGGCGGCTCACGATTCCGCCGGAGGGCCTGGTCCTCAACCCCAATCAGCTCTATCTCGGTCGCACGGTCGAGCGCACCGAGACGCACAATTTCGTCCCTATGATCGAGGGCCGCTCATCGGTTGGCCGGTTGGGACTGTTCGTCCACGTGACGGCCGGCTTCGGCGATGTGGGGTTTTGCGGCTATTGGACACTGGAGATGTTCGCCGTACAGCCGGTACGGATTTACGCCGGCGTTTCCATCTGCCAGATCTTTTACCACCAGATCGCTGGCGACTTCACGGAATACGCCAGCGACAAGTATCAGCACAACCGCGACATCCAGCCCAGCCTGCTCTTCAAAGAGCTGTCGCCCCAGCGCGAGCCCGACCCGCAGTTGCAGCTCGATTTCGGCATCGAGCGATCGAGGGGATAGGGGGAGTCGGCCACGACGACCAATGCCCCTGTCGCCCCTTGCTCCCCAAACCGACGCCCTTTGCGGGTGCGAAAGGCGACGAAAGCGAAGATGCTTACCGGTCGAACAGCGAGTATCGCAGAATGCAGTACAGGGCCCGGAAGCCGTCACGCCAGGTGATCTTCTTGCCTTCGGCGTAGGTGCGGCCCCGGTAGCTGATCGGACGCTCGTAGATGCGTATCCCCGGCATCTTGGCCACCTTGGCCGTCAGCTCGGGTTCGATGCCGAATCGCTGCTCCCGCAAAGTCGGTCCGATGCTCTGGATGACCTTGCGGCTGAAAACCTTGTAGCAGGTTTCCATGTCGGTGAGGTTAAGGTTCGTGAGGCAGTTCGAGACGAACGTCAGCGCTTTATTGCCGACCGAGTGCCAGAAGTAGAGCACCCGCTGGTTGTCGCCAGAAAAGCGGCTGCCAAATACCACGTCCGCCTCGTCCTCGATAATCGGCTGAACGAGCTTCTCGAATTCGGCCGGATCGTATTCCAGATCGGCGTCCTGGACGATCACGGCGTCCCCCTTCGCGTGGCTGAAGCCGGTGCGAAGGGCCGAGCCTTTGCCCTGGTTGATCTCATGCATGACGATCGTTAAATCGGCCGCGCCTTCGGCGTTCCACTGCTTGAGCAGCTCGCGCGTTCCGTCGGTGCTGCCGTCGTCGACGATGATGATCTGCACCGGCACGCCACAGCCCCGCACCCGCCTGACCACTTCGCCAACCGTTGCCACCTCGTTGTAAACCGGGATCACCACCGAGAGGAGAAAGTCGTCTGGAATGCGATAGATACCCAGCCGCCGGCAGGTGCTCTTGCCGAGCAAACGCCCGACGAGCTCGATCCGGTCGCCGGCGGTCGCCTCGGCGCACGCCTCTGCCCACTGCTTGAGCATCTGCCGAGCCTCGGTAAGGGTTGCAGGATCGTCGTAGGTCACAGATTAGCTCACCGGGAGGTGCGATTGGGAGCGGAACTGGCGGCCTACGCCGCGGGCCACAACAGACCGACCGCTCGGAATTCAGGCATCCTACGCCCGGCGGAGCAGGACGGGCAAGAGCGGTTTTGGGGGCGATTGTCCCGTCCGACGAACTTTGGCGGCGCGCCGGCTTGCCGGCCTCGTTGGCCGCCGATTTGCCGATTTATTTGGTCGGCTATCGCCCATTTTTTCAAAAGTGCGCCACGACCGCCAGCCCTCTCATCTACCCATGCCCGTCCTGCGACCGTATCATGGAGGGTAGTCGTCGCCAAAGCGAGCAGGCGGCTCGTGAGGACGTTGCACATCTTACTATTCACATGGAAGACGCTCTCGAATCCGACCGCTGTGCCCGATTGCTGCGCGCTATGGCCGATCGCGAGCGGCTGAAGATCGTGCAGTGCCTGCGCGAAGGGCCCAAGAATGTCAGCGAGATCGCCGATCTGCTCGGCGAGGAAGTGGTCAACGTGTCGCACCACCTCGGCGTGCTGCGGCAAGCGGGGCTGGTCCTCGACCAGCGACAGGGCCGGTTTGTCGTCTACAAGCTCCATCCCGACGTCTTTCACCCTTCGGATAAGGGCAAGAAAGAACATCTCGACTTCGGCTGTTGCCGGTTGGAAATACCGAAAGAGTAGCCCCGGCACTCGATGACGGAGAGGCCGTATCAACGTGCCCCTCCTCCGCCGCCTAGCGTCGGAGCCGCCCTCCTGTCATTCCCACTCGATCGTCGCCGGCGGCTTCGAGCTGATGTCGTACACGACGCGGTTCACTCCTTTCACCTCGTTGATGATCCGCGTCGAGATCCTCGCCAAAACATCGTAAGGCAAGCGGCTCCAGTCGGCCGTCATGAAGTCTTCCGTGTCGATCGAGCGGACGGCGATCGCCTCTTCATACGTCCGCGCGTCGCCCATGACGCCGACGCTTTGTACCGGCAAGAGGACCGCGAAGGCCTGCGAGGTCTGCCGATATAGCCCGGCCGCCTTGATCTCAGCCACCACGATGGCGTCGGCCTCCCGCAGCCGGTCTAGCCGCTCTTTCGACACTTCGCCCAGGCAGCGCACCGCCAGACCGGGACCGGGGAATGGGTGCCGCCAGACGATGTCTTCCGGCAGGCCGAGTTGCAGCCCCAGCCGCCGCACCTCGTCCTTGAACAGGTCGCGGAGCGGCTCGATCAGTTTGAACGACAGGTCTTCGGGCAGGCCGCCCACGTTGTGGTGCAGTTTGATCGTGGCGGCCGGACCGTCGGCCGCCGCGCCGCTCTCGATCACGTCGGGGTAAAGCGTTCCCTGGGCCAGGAACTCGGCCCCCTCGATCTTGGCGGCCTCGTCGGCAAAGCAATCGATGAAGGCCCGGCCGATTCGGCGACGCTTTTCCTGCGGGTCGGTCACGCCGGCCAGCGCCGCAAGGAAGCGATCCTCGCCTTTGACGACGTGCAGGTCCGTCTGGAAGTGGTTGGAGAATTCGCGGATGACCGTCTCCTCCTCCTCCTTGCGCAACAGCCCGTTGTCGACCAGGATGCAGGAGAGCTGCGGGCCGACCGCCTGAAACAGCAAGGCGGCGACGACCGACGAATCGACCCCTCCCGATAGCCCGCAGATGACACGTCGATCGCCGACTTGCCGGCGGATGCGTTCGATCGTCTCCTGGGCGAAGTCGCCGAGCTGCCAGCGGCCGTGGCAGCCGCAGATCCGCAGCAGGAAGTTGGCGAGCATCTGGCTGCCTAGCCGCGTGTGCGTCACCTCCGGGTGAAACTGCAGGCCGTAGATGGGGAGCGAGGCGTGCTTGACCGCGGCGATGGGACAGGTGCGGGTGGCCGCGAGCGGCTGGAAGTCGCCCCCCACGCTCGTCACCTGGTCGCCGTGGCTCATCCAGACCTCGGTTTCGCCGGGCAGGCCGGCCAGCAGCCCGTCGGCCTCGGTGATCTTCAGCGCCGCCCGGCCGTACTCGCGGGCCGGAGCGCTGCGCACCGCTCCGCCCAGGGCGTCGCAGGCGAGTTGCATGCCATAGCAGATGCCGAGCACGGGGATGCCCAGGCGAAACAGGTTCGGGTCGCACTTGGGGGCGCCGCTATCGTAGACGCTGGCCGGCCCGCCGGAGAAGATGAGCCCCCGGGGGGCGATCTCTCGCACCCGGTCGGCGGTGATCGAATGGCGAACGATCTCGCAGTAGACGTGCTGCTCGCGGACGCGGCGGGCGATGAGCTGGGCGTACTGCGCCCCGAAGTCGAGCACCAGCACCTTTTCGTCGGCGGACAGGTTTGGTTGTCGTTCGTGGGCTTCGATACTAATCATTCGGCAGCGGTGGCGAGGTCCTTCCCACATTCCGAGCGCCCGTGAGGCGCTTCTGCTTTCGTCCGCCTCGGGAAAAGGAGGAATTATAAGGGCTGCCCCAGCCGTCGGCTAGGGACTTGGCTTCTCTTAGCGTCTCTATCACACGGAGGCCGAGCATCATCGGGCCTTCCAAAACTTGCTCCCCGTAGCGGCGTTGGTATGTTGCAAGGAGCGGGCATATCGTCTCCGTTCAGAACGTTCTTGCTATTCGGAGGGCCCTGTCATGTCGTTGGCACTCGACACGGTGTACAAAGTCGCTGGGCGTGCCGTCTTGTCTCTCGAGCGACAAGACATCGAGTTTCGCAACGTGACGCCGGATCAGGTCGCGATTGCTTTGACGCTAACCAATGAACACGAAACACCAACGGAGCCGACGTTGGTGACCGTAGAAGCGGCGCCGCTCGGAGTGTTCGTCCGCTGGCGACCTCTGGCCCGAGTGCTGATACCCGAAGTCGTCGCGGGCGGCTCGCACCGTGCGCGCTTGATCGTCCCGCGGCCATGCCCCAAGCCGCTGGGTCGTCATCCCGGCGACATTCCGCCCGCCCGACTGCTGACCGCCCTGGACATGGAAGAACCACCACGCAACTTGCGCATTCAAACCGATCCGCGCACGATGGCCTTTCGAACCGGCGCCTTGCCGGCGGATCCCTTCGAACTGCTCGGGCACAGGAACCCGCATTGGGCGGGCAATTTGAACGTGTTCGTCGGCGATCGAGCGGTGGAGCGGCACCTGGGACGAGCGCTCCGCATCTATCCCGGCCGCGTCAACCTGGCGTTCTTCATCGTGGGCTCGAGCCGCGACGCATACGCCTTTGAGCTCACCGGCAAGGGCGCTCACTGGGACGCTGCGCTCTTCAATCCGCTGGGCCATCGCCGTCTGGGCACACTCGTGCCCAATCTCAGTCGGTGCGATCCGCTCAGCAATCGCGAGTGGATCGACATCGAGCAACGCGCACCCCTTTTGTTGGCGATTCGTCCGCCGAACAACTGCGACACAGGCGACATTGCCGTCCACGTCACGCAACGATCTTCCGGGCGAACCGCCGTCGTCGAGTTCAGCCTCGATCCACATGCGGCCGGACCGGGATGTTTTGTCGTAAAGTGAACCCAGCCGGCTCGCTTGCTCGGCTTCATGGTTCAAGGTGCTCAGGGAAGTCGCGCTTATAGCGGGCGACGAGCTTAAACACGTCGGCCGGAACCAGGTAGATTTTGCCGCGAATCTTTTTCGTTTCGCCCGGTTTCAGGCCGCCGATGCGGAAATCGGAGTGCATACAGACGCGCACCCCTTGGAACAACTCCTGATAAGGTTCCCAGGCCGTGGCCATGATCCACTTGTTGTCACCCGAAAACGCGCCGCAGAGACCGTTAGATGGTATCAGCTCGCTCAGCGGACGCGGGTTGACGTCGTCACGGTCGACATACTTAGGGCAATAGACCTGGCCGGGGGCGTAACGGGCCTTCGTCGCCCAGGGCTGCGTCGGCAGACGGGTCAATTGCCCGTCGAGAAAGACGAAGCACTGTGAAACGTAGTCATCCTGTCCCCGGCCCGTGAACGCGTCGACGCGGATGCAAGGCTGGGCCCAGTGGGCCTGCGATGGCCGCTCGCTGGGATTTGTAGCAACGAGGCGAAAGTCGACCTCGTCTTCGCCGGCCGTAATCGTATGGGCGACTTCCACGCCGTCGGCCAGCTTGCACAGCAGTTCGATACGCTTCCCGGCCGCATCGGCCGAGACAAGCTCGGTGCGATGCCCGATGACCGTCTTGCCCCAGTCGCGATCGGTTGAGCCGGAACGACAATAGGCTTCGAGGTAATGGACGACCAGCGTGCCGCCGGGCAAGCGGTCGCCGCGGATGGTGAGGTAGTTGTCCTTCCATGAGATCCTAAGAGGACGGTCCGACTCCTCAACTGCCGCCGCAGGAGCCTCGCGAAGCTGCCCGGCACGCCGGACATTTTTTCCCTGGCGACGCGTGGCCGTGTCACCGAGATCCTCTCGCGCCTTCTCGGCGAGCGACTCGAGCCTTGCGACCACTTCGGGATGTTCGGCTGCGACGTCCTTGCTCTCGCCCGGGTCGGCCTCCAGGTCGAACAGCGACAGACCGATGTGCCGCTGTTCGTAGTTCGCCGGCCGCCCACCCTTGCCCCCTTCGCCGGCAAGGCTGCGATAGGCATGAGGCAGGTGCAGCTTCCAGCGGCCGCTGCGCACGGCCTGCAGTTCGCGATCCCAGTAAAAGTAGAGCGCCTCGTGCGGGCTCCTGGCACCGGGTTCGCCAGAAACCAAGGGCCAGATGTCCAACCCGTCGACGATGCGGTCGTCGGGCACGCTCGCGCCGGCCAATTTGGCCAGCGTCGGCAGCACGTCGATCGTCATCGCCGGTTCGCGGCACACCGTCGCCGCCGGGATTTTGCCCGGCCAGCGCATAACGCAGGGCTCGCGCACGCCGCCGTCGAACGACGTCCCTTTCCCCTCGCGCAAAGGGCCGGCCGAGCCGGCATGATCGCCGTAACTGAGCCAAGGGCCGTTGTCCGATGTGAAGATCACCAGCGTTCGCTCGTCAAGCCCCAGCCGCCCGATCGTCTCCAGCACCCGGCCCACCGACCAGTCGACTTCTTCGATCACGTCGCCAAACAACCCGCGCGGCGTCTTGTCGCGAAATTTGTCGGAAACGAACAGCGGCACGTGCGGCATGCTGTGGGCCAGGTAAATGAAAAACGGCCGGTCGCGATGGCCCTCGATAAAACGGACCGCGTGCTCCGTGTACCGTGTGGTCAATTGGCTCTGATCGGGGTTGAATTCGATCGCCTTCTCCCCTTCGATAAGCGGCAGATCGGAAAAGTCTTTGGTCGCCGGGTGCTTGGGCCACATGTCGTTCGAGTACGGCAGGCCGAAGTATTCGTCGAAGCCGTGCCGCGTGGGCAGGAACTGCGGATGGTGGCCCAGGTGCCATTTGCCGAAGATACCGGTGGCGTAGCCGCAGCTTTGAAGCAGCTCGCCGAGCGTGGTTTCGTCGTCGTTGATGCCGTGCTCGTCCTTCAGCCCAAGTGCCCCCAGGATGCCCAAGCGGTTCGGATAGCAGCCGGTCAGAAGGGCCGTCCGCGAGGCCGAGCAGACCGCCTGGGCGACGTAGAAGTCGGTGAAGCGAACCCCCTCTTTCGCCAGGCGGTCGAGATTCGGCGTGCGGTAGCCCGTTGCCCCGTAGCAACCGAGGTCGCCATAGCCTAGATCGTCGGCGAAGATGAGCACGATGTTCGGCCGCGGCTCCGGTTCTTTGGAAGAGGCATGCGCGGCGAGCAGCGCAACCGCCATCAGGGCGAGAAGAATTTGGCGTTTGGGCGTTCGCATGGTTGCTTCTCGAAAGGGCTGCATACTGCGTGGGCGTGAACGAAGGGCAATTGAAACCGACCGCGAGCGGGCAATCAACCACCTCGCTTGTCGACGCGGCATCGCCTGGCAGGTCAGGCCTTTCTCCAGGCTGAACCCGTGAAGCGCGGCAGGGCGTTCTAGTTTTTTTGGCGATCTTCTGTCCCCAAAGAAGTCTCGCGCGCATATAGACCTTTGTCGCGGGCTTTCTCGTGGAAGGGGCGGCCGGTGACGCGGCCGAGCATCGTTCTCCGTAGCCGCGGCTGGCACGTGGGCGGGTTACCTGCCCCTTCGATCTAAGTGCCCGACGTAAAAAGAATCCTAAGTGCAACAAGGAGGACCACTTTATGCGTGCTCTGTCTCTTACCGAGACGGTCGAACACTGCACTCCGATGTTTCATCCGGAGCAGCAGGAACTCCTATGCGGTCGCAAGACGCTGTCCTTCGGACGGGAGCTACCCGCCCTGATTGTACGTCTTGCGCGAGTCATGCGGGAGGTCGGCTACGGCGACGCCGATGAGTTGGCGGTCGGCGTGGCCTTGGAGAAGGCCGCCACGGTGGCGCTGGCAGCGGGCAGTGCGCGAGCACGCGTGTCGTGGGCCGTTAGTCCGACTGCGGTTACCGCCGTGGTTGAAGAGGAGCAGTCGGAAGTCGAGCCGGCCGCGGCCGGCGAACCACAGCTCCGCGACCGGCTGGAGGGTTCCTCCGGGGGCGGTTTCGCGACGATCCGGGGGTGCATGAGTTGGGTCTGCTTTCCGCATCGCAACTGCATCGCCATGCGCCGCAATCGCACGGCGTAGCCACAAGGACTGCCCCTGAACTCGTCGGCCAATTCTCTTTTCTCTCCCGAAATTCTGTCGCCGGATGAACGGGGCGCGCATATAGGTGGTCGCTGGGGCTGAATTGGAATTCCCCTGCCTGTTGGAGCCATAACCATGTCTCGCTTTACACCACGCGACCGCCGCGTGGCACGTCGTATTAGGAAACCTTCCAAGTCCAATTGCAGACGGCGCGGAGGGCGGTGCCGTCTTGAACTGCTCGAACCGATTCGAATGCTCAGCGCCGTCAGTTGGAGCGGCGGCGCCGCGGGCGACTGGAACGTAGCCGGAAACTGGAGCGGACTATCGCCTGGTGAGACGGCGCCTGGAGCGGCCGATGACGTAACGATCAGCGGCAACGTAACGGTGACCCACGGTTCAGGATCTGACCAGGTTCATACCTTGACCTTGGGCACTGGCGCCACGCTTGACGTGAATGGAGGCAGCGCCATCACGCTTCTGCTTAGCTCGGGCACGGCTGTCAGTAACGACGGCACAATCAACCTAGGCGATGCTGCCGGCACCAACTCTGGCGCATTGTTTTTCAACGGTAATCAGACGCTCGGCACGACCGCCGGCGCCACCGGAATCGTGGTGCTGGGCGGAAGCAGCAGCGACCGGCTGATCCAGTCCTTCGGCGGACAGACGCTGACGATCGGCGGCGGCATCACCATCCAGGGCGACGACGGCGGCGTCGGCGGCGCTGCCAGCACGCTGGTCAACCAAGGAACGATCGACGCGGATACCAGCGGCGGAACGATCAATGTGGCCCTAGGCGTGAACGGTTCCAACAGTGGCACCATCAAGGCGGACTCTGGCGGCAGCTTGACCGTTTACGGCAGCAGCGCCGGCACATGGACGAACGAGGCCGGCGCCAGCATCAGCATCGCCGGCGGCGGCAAGCTGGGAATCGACAACAATCCGGCCGCCCCCTGGACCAACCTGGGCACGATCAGCACGACCGCCTCCACCGTGAACCTCAATGGCGCGTTCACCCAGGCCGGGCTGGGAACTTTCAGCCGCGACGCCGCCAGTACCGTGAACCTGACGGGCAAACTGACCGGCGACGTGGCCTTGAACGCCAGCACCGGCAATTGGAATCTGGTCGGCGGCGAACTAAGCACCGGCGCGTTCTCGGCCAGCGGCGCCACCCTTTTCGCCACCGGTCAAGGCGGCACCCTCAACGCCGAGACGCTCGACAGCCCGATCGACTTCTCGACCAACAACGGCGCGGCGGCGACCGTCACGGGTGGCCTGAGCCTAGACAACGTAACGCTCAACGTCGGTAACGCCGCCGGCAGCAGCAACGCGGTGCTGTTGTTCAACGGCGATCAGACACTCGGCACG